>RGJX01000015.1 GCA_010023045.1 Actinomycetota bacterium
TCGAGCACAAGGACCTGCTTGATCAAGTGACGATGAGAATGCGACTAACCCATAGCGAGAGACCCCGCCATAAGTTGGCTTAACTCCAACAGTTCCCGTCACAGCAGCGGGTTGACGAATCGAACCACCAGTATCGGTACCAATTGCAAGTGGCGCTTCAAATGCAGCTAACGATGCTGATGAGCCACCGCCCGATCCACCAGGAATTCGACTTAGGTCCCATGGATTATGAGTCGGGAAATATGCCGAGTTCTCAGTAGAAGAACCCATAGCAAATTCATCCATATTGGTTTTGCCAAGAATGATCACTCCAGCAGCCTTTAGGCGCGAGACCACAGTTGAGTCATATGGAGGACGCCAACCTTCTAACATCTTGGAACCACAAGTTGTGGGCACTCCTTGTTGAACCATTACATCTTTAAGTGCAAGTGGTACTCCAGCAAGAGGTGATAACTTCTCGCCAGACTTTCTTCTTTGATCGACATCCTTTGCTTGTGCCAGCGCACCTTCATTGTCAACATAGAGAAATGCTTTAACTTCGCCATCAACAGCGGCGATTCGATCTAAGTGCGCCTTCGTGAGTTCGACTGCGGTGATTTCGCCCTTAACAAGGGCAGTGGCCATCTCAGTAGCGCTCTTCTCGTAGATCATTCTTCACCGAGAATCTGTGGGACTTTAAACCTTTGTTCTTCTTGTGCAGGCGCACCTGATAGCGCTTGTTCAGGAGTAAGGCTGGGGCGATTTTCATCGGCACGGAAAACATTTGTTATGGGAAGCGGATGTGAGGTTGGCGGTACATCTTGACCTGCAACTTCTTGCACCCGCGCGACCGCATCGAGGATTACGGAAAGCTCGCTTGAAAGATGATCTAACTCAGCAGGAGTCATCTCGATACGCGCGAGGCGAGCGAGATTTGCGACATCATCACGAGAAATCTTCGACATAGAGGTCACCTTACCGAAATTACTTTCGGATTTGCCCACTCCCTTTTACTACCCAAGTAGTGGTGGTCATTTGATCTAATCCCATCGGTCCCCGCGCATGAAGTTTCTGATTTGAGATTCCAATCTCGGCCCCAAAGCCCATCTCTTCCCCATCAGTGAATCGGGTGGAGGCGTTTACCATTACGGCGGCGCAATCTGAGAGAGCGATAAAGCGCTGTGCCGTCTCATCATTCTCGGTAACTATCGCTTCGGTGTGCTGAGTTCCATATTTGTTTATATGTGCCATCGCGCCATCGACATCAGTGACGACGCCTATATTCATCTCAAGCGTCCCGTACTCTGTTGACCAATCACTTTCTGCAGCTTTCGAAGCCGGAATTCCAAGGCTATTAGCTATTTGTAGGCTTTGTGAATCGCAATGCAACTTCACATTGGCATCACTTAGTCCCTTGAGCGCGATTGGCAAAAACTTATCGGCGATTTCCTGGTGAACCAATAAAGTCTCAGCCGCATTACATACCGAAGGTCTATGAGTCTTTGCGTTTATAGCTATAGGTAGAGCCTTTACAAGATCGGCATCTTTATCTACGAAGACATGGCATACACCCGCACCGGTCTCAATCGTTGGTACTAACGCTTCATCGACAACAGTACGAATCAGCGCTGCAGATCCTCTAGGGATTACTAGGTCAACCTTCCCCCGCGCATGTAAGAGCGCCCTTACCGTGTCACGATCATCAGAAGGAATTAGTTGGATGACTTCCGGGGAAATTTCACTCTTTGATAAGGCTTGCTTGATTACCTTAACGAGTACTTCATTACTCTTCTTCGCCGTGGAGGAGCCGCGCATTAAAGCGGCATTGCCAGACATCAACAAAATTACAGCTGCATCGACGGTAACGTTCGGGCGCGCTTCGTAAATCATCCCAACTACGCCAAATGGAACGCTAAATTGAGTTAACTCCAAACCATTCTCTAGCGTCCGTGAGTTGATTACTCGTCCAAGCGGATCAGGAAGAACGGCAACCTTCTTAGTGCCACCGATAATTCCATCAATTCGAGAGTCATTGAGCAACAAGCGATCCAAAAGCGATTCAGATAATCCAGCCGCACGCTCACGCGCGACATCCTCGCTATTTGCAGCCAATATCTCACTGCGCGATGAATCTAACTCACTTGCAATGGTTAGGAGGGCCTTTTTGCGAGCTTCATAAGAGCTAGTGCGAAGCGTTTGAGCAGCTTTACGTGCGGTGTCTGCTAAGTCTGCAATCAATTTATCGTTACTCATAGAAGCACCAAATCATCACGATGAACGAGTTCTCGCTCAAATTCAGGGCCAAGATCGCGCGCCAATTCCTTTGTGGAACGCCCCAACATTGCAGGAATTTCATTCGCATCAAAACCAACAAGCCCCCGAGCAATTATGGATCCATCTGGTGCCACAATCTCTACGGTATCTCCGGCACTGAAGTCGCCACTCACTTTTGTAGTACCGGCCGGAAGTAGTGAGACACCTCTTTCGCGGAGCGCTTTAGCTGCGCCTTCATCTACATATAACTTTCCATGGGGTGTTGCAGCGTGAGCTAACCAGAGCAGGCGAGAAGGTTGGCGTTCCCGGACGGCTTTGAAGAGCGTTCCGACTCGCTCACCCTTCATTGCATCACTTACTTTTTCAAGCGAGGTAAGGAGTAACGGAATACCTGCGCCGGTTGCAATTCGAGCAGCTTCAATTTTCGTGACCATTCCCCCACTTCCAACCTTTGAGACAGATCCCCCAATTTCAGCGTTTCCAAGTGAAGTGATTTCTTCAACTTCAAAGATTGGCTTTGCACCAGTTTGTGATGGTGGCGCGTCATACAGAGCATCAACATCGGTCAGAAGAATCAATAAGTCAGCGCTAATCAGATGTGAAACGAGCGCTGCAATTCGATCATTATCTCCAAATCGAATTTCTTGGGTTCCAACGGAATCATTTTCATTAATGATGGGCACAACCCCTAGTTGGAGCAGTTTAGTTAAAGTGCGTTGGACATTTTGGTAGTGAGAGCGACGAACTACATCATCAATCGTCAAAAGAACTTGTGAGCCAACTATCGAATAGCGAGCTAGTGATTCGGTATAGCGATGTACAAGTAAACCTTGGCCGACCGCAGCAGCTGCTTGTTGAGTGGCGAGATCCTTTGGCCTTGAGGTAAGCCCTAAAGGAGTTAAGCCAGCAGCAATCGCACCCGAAGAAACTATTACGACTTCACTTCCGGACTTCTTCAAGTTAGCAACAACATCAACTAGCGAATCCACAGCTTCAGACTTCAATCCAGCCGCATCGACTCCCGTCAGCGATGAGGAACCGATCTTTATTACAACTCGCTTCGGGGCGCGTAATTCCTCACGATTACTCACTTGGAATCACCTTCTATTCTGGGTGAAGTTGGGTCAACAACTTGATACTCCCATTGTTGGGCTAATTCTTCATCATCGAGCTGATCAATTGCTTCCTCATCGAATTTCTCCCAACCTCTTGGGATTCGAAGATCATCGCCACGTGGACCGGCAAGAAGTTCAGCGCCGGCTTCGATGGTTGGCTCCCAATCAAATACAACCGCATCTTCATCGCTACCAATCCGAACCTCATCGCCAGCTTTCGCACCCAACTTGAAGAGTTCGCGCTCGACACCCAAACTTGCAAGTCGATCGGCGAGATAACCAATTGCTTCGGCGTTTGCGAAGTTTGTCTGATGCACCCAGCGCTCCGGTTTAGTTCCGATCACAGTGAATGAAGCATCTTCATTAGCCACTACTTTAAAGCCGCGATCATCTACAGGTGTTGGACGAAGAACAATTCGAGTCTTCTCATCTAGTGATTGGCGAGAGCGATATTCGTTGACGGTACGTGCCATGGCATAGAGAAGTTCTTGAAGGCCGATGCGAGCAGCAGCAGAAATCTTGTAGACCTCATAACCGCGCTCTTTAAAGATCGGCGCAACCATCTCAGCTATTGCAGCGCCATCTGGCAGATCGACTTTATTAAGAGCAATAATTCGAGGACGATCACTTAGATCTGCTGAGTAGTTCTTTAGCTCTGCTTCAATAATCTCAAAGTCCTTGATTGGATCGCGTTCCGTTTCAAGTGAGCCGCAATCAAGTACGTGAACCAACGCTGCGCAGCGCTCAACGTGGCGGAGGAACTCAAGACCAAGGCCTTTTCCTTCCGATGCTCCAGGAATCAGTCCTGGTACATCGGCAACAGTGAATCTTGAATCACCAGCTTGCACTACACCTAAATTTGGAGCGAGGGTTGTAAATGGATAGTCGGCAATCTTTGGCCGAGCCGCTGAGATAGCGGCAATTAGCGAAGATTTTCCAGCGCTAGGAAAACCAATCAATCCAATGTCGGCGACAGATTTAAGTTCGAGAACTAGGGTGCGCTTCTCGCCTGGTTCACCTAAAAGTGCGAAACCAGGTGCGCGCCGACGCGAAGAGGAGAGCGCAGCATTACCAAGTCCACCTTGACCACCTTTTGCTGCAATAAAACGAGTACCAACTCCGATTAAATCAGCAAGAACGCGTCCATCTTTAGTGAGCACAACTGTTCCATTTGGAACACCAAGGATTAAATCATCGCCATCTGGACCATTTTTTAGCGCGCCATGTCCTTGTCGCCCTGAGGTAGCGCTTCGATGTGGTGAATGATGGAAATCAAGGAGCGTAGTCACCCCAGGATCAACAACGAGAATTACATCGCCACCACGACCACCGCTTCCACCATCTGGTCCGCCGAGTGGAACGAATTTCTCTCGATGCACGGAGATGCAGCCATCGCCGCCTTTACCTGCAGCAGCATGAAGCGTCACTCGATCAACAAATGTTGCCATGACGCTCCTTTCTAGAAAATAAAAAACGGGCCCGTCGCGACGGACCCGTTCTTCTTAAAGTCCGTGTGTTACGAAACCGGTACGATGTTTACGACGCGACGTCCGCGAGCGTTTGAGAATTCGACCGCGCCAGATGCGAGCGCAAATAGCGTGTCATCTTTTCCGATTCCGACATTCTTTCCTGGGTGGAACTTTGTTCCGCGTTGACGGACGAGGATCTCACCGCTGTTTACAACTTGGCCACCGAAGCGCTTAATTCCGAGGAATTGTGGATTCGAATCGCGACCATTTCGTGTCGAGGAAACGCCTTTTTTGGATGCCATTTATCTTCAGCTCCTTACTTCACACCATTGATCGCGGTGATTTTCACGCGCGTGTTCTTGGAACGAAAACCTTGGCGACGGCGATAGCCAGTCTTTGCCTTGTAGCGAAGGATATGAATCTTCGGTCCCTTTACTTCAGAGATAACTTCGCCAGTAACTTTTACGCCGGATAGAACCTTAGGATCGGATGTAACAGCTTCTCCATCTACAACGAGGAGGGCTGGGAAGGTAACGGTCGAACCAGGCGCAGCCTCAATTCGATCTACGAATACGGTGTCACCGACTGCGACCTTTTCTTGGCGCCCGCCAGCTTTAACGATTGCGTACACGATTTTCCTTCCTAAGCTTCTTTACAGACTTCACTTCTTTAGTCACGCCAGATTAACGGCGTGAGCAGGGGGCTAGGTTACGGATTGAGCGCATCTAGGGTCAAACTGAGGTCAAAACTCCGGCTCAGGCGTTAGGAGTAAGCACGCCAGAAGAGGAAGCCCTTCTGCGACGACGGCCAAACTTAGGCTTCTCAGCTTCAATTCCAACGTCCTCGCGTGCTTCGGTCTCTTCTTTCGACTCTTGTTTTGAGTCTGGCGCCTCTCCTGCAATTTCTTCGCTCGAAGCAGTTGGCTTCATCTCTCGATCCAACTTCTTCTTCTCAACTGGCTCCATATGAACGTGAATTCCACGTCCAGCGCAACTTTCGCAGGTTGTTGAGAAAGCTTCGATCAAGCCCTGTCCAACGCGCTTTCGAGTCATTTGGACCAAACCAAGTGAAGTAACTTCTGCAACTTGATGCTTAGTTCGATCTCTTCCCAGACACTCGACTAACCTTCTCAAGACTTGTTCACGGTTTGATTCAAGAACCATATCGATAAAGTCAATGACGATAATTCCACCAAGGTCACGAAGTCGCAGTTGTCGAGCTATCTCTTCTGCAGCCTCCAAGTTGTTCTTGGTAACTGTCTCTTCGAGGTTTCCACCTTTACCGATGAACTTTCCTGTATTTACATCGATTACAACCATCGCTTCGGTTCGGTCGATTACAAGAGAACCGCCAGAAGGCAGATAGACCTTACGATCGAGCGCCTTAGCGAGTTGTTCATCGACTCGATGCTCGGTGAATAGATCTCTACTGCCACTCCACTTCTCGACTTTCGTCATTAATTCGGGAGCAATGTGGCCTAAGTAATTGTTGATGTCTTCCCAAGCATTTCCACCTTGTACCGTCAACTTACGGAAATCTTCATTGAAAATATCGCGAATGACGCGAATCGCTAGATCGGGTTCGCCGTAGAGAAGCGTTGGAGCATTTGTTGAAGTGCTCTCGGATTTCTTCTTTATATCCTCCCATTGCGCCTTTAGGCGAACAACATCTCTCGTTAGCTCTTCATCCGATGCGCCTTCAGCAGCGGTGCGGACAATTACGCCCTCATCATCTGTGATTAGCCCTTTCAAAATATCCTTAAGGCGAGTGCGTTCACTCTCTGGAAGACGTCGCGAGATACCGCTCATTCCGCCACCAGGGACATAGACAAGGTAGCGACCCGGAAGTGAGATCTGACTTGTGAGTCGAGCGCCTTTTTGGCCGATTGGATCCTTTGTTACTTGGACAAGTACGGATTGGCCAGTCTTAAGAACGCGTTCGATCTTCCGCTCGGTGTTGTCGGCAAGACCTGATTCATCCCAATTTACCTCGCCGGCATAGAGAACGGCGTTGCGACCTTTACCAATATCAACGAAAGCAGCTTCCATCGAAGGCAAGACGTTCTGTACTTTTCCAAGGTAAACGTTTCCAACATAGGAGATATTGCTATTTTTATTTACATAGTGCTCAACAAGAATATTATCTTCAAGAATTGCAATCTGGGTGCGATCGCCTTGCTGGCGAACTAACATCTCGCGATCTACGGACTCTCGCCGCGCTAAAAACTCAGCATCGGTAAGGATGGTTCCGCGACGACGATTCTCGCGATAATCGCCAAAACGATTTCGATCTCTGCCGCGATCCCTGTCACGATCCCTGTCTCTATCACGGTCGCGATCGCGGAAACGATCACGTCGATCTCTACGCTCAAAGCTCTTACGCTCGCGCGGACGTTCAGTCTGTGGCTTCTTCTCGCGAACCTTTACTACGGTTACTACGCCATCTTCTTCGACAGTTTCACCTGGGACTACCCCATCGGAACCAGAACGGCGGCGACGGCGACGCTTTTTAAATACTGGCTCGCCCGCTACTACAAAAGCTTCCTTTTCATTACTCTCGTTAGCGCTCTCAGAGTTGCTCTCAATGGCATCATCGCGTTCGGAGCGGCGACGGCCACGACCTCCGCGACGACGACGGCGGCGGCGATTCTCGTTATCTTGGTTATCGCTATCTCTTGCCTCTGATTCAGCCTTGGCTGCTGGCTTAGTCGCCGACTTCCGCGTTGCGGCCGTAGGGACAACTGGGGCGGCCTGGAAAATTGGGGTTGGAATTACCGCTGCAGACTTCGTCTTCTTGTTATCCGACTTGTTGGTATCCGCCTTGCTTTCTTTAACTTCTTTCGTAGCCGCTTTCTTTACAGCGCGCTTACGCGTCTTTTTTGGCTCATCAGCCATAACAAAATCCTTTATCCCCGCCTGTTAAGGCGATTTATCTAAAAATCCTTCGGTGGCGCCTCAGTTACCGGATCAGCCGACCGCACCTAAAGAGCGGTCTGGCGACCTCGAGGAGTCGAGGCGATTGCTGGGCAAGTATGTCATAAGTACTGGAAGGGGCCTAATTAGCGCGAAATAAGGGTTATCTGGAGCGTTGATAAACATTTTGTAGGAGGCCAATCGCAATCATATTTGCGAACATACTTGAGCCACCATAAGAGAGGAATGGCAACGGTACGCCGGTCATTGGCATCAACCCCATCGTCATACCAATATTTTGGAAGATTTGAAATGAGAACCAAGCAACAACTCCCATCGTTACTAGGCGACCAAACAAATCATTAGTACGTTTTGCAATCGCAAAACCACGCATCAAAATTGTCGCGTATAAAAGAAGAATGAATGAAGATCCGAGGAAGCCAAGTTCTTCACCGGAAACAGTAAAGATAAAGTCGGTTTGTTGTTCTGGGACAAACCTTCCATTTGTTTGTGGTCCATCGAAGAGCCCTTTACCTAGCAAACCACCGCTACCAATAGTGATACGCGCCTGCCTTAGTTGGTAACCACTCGCCTGTGGATCAGCATATGGATCGATAAATGAGCGAAGTCGATTTAACTGGTAATCACTTACTTCACCAGATGCAACTGCAATGTACGCACCAGAAATACCTACAACTAGTAGTCCAATCACCCAGCGGAGTCGCGCTCCGGAGATTGCAATTATTGAAAGTACGGCAGCGCTAATGATTAAGACGGTGCCAAGGTCAGGTTGGAGCACAATTAAGAGAATTGGAACAGCAGCAACAACTAAGGAGTAGAGAACTTGTCGATCGCTTGGCCCCTTCTCGCCTGCTTCGCGCTCGGCAAGAATTAGCGCCATTCCAACGATGATTGTTAGTTTCGCTAGCTCGGCCGGTTGAATCTGGAATCCACCTGGGAGTGAAATCCAAGAACGCGCACCATTAACCACGCTACCTAGACCTGGAATTAGAACTGCCGTTAGCCCTAGTACTCCAATTCCCCAGAGAATCGGGGTGTATGCCCGAAGCACGCGGTAATCCACAAGAGTGGCTCCGTAAGCGAGAGCGATTCCAATAACAACGTTTATGAGCTGACGCTTTAAGTAATACTCAGGATCTTGGTTATTGGCTGCGAACCAATCCCTAGTGGCGGCATATACCAAGATAACCCCAATGATTGAAAGCGCTAGTACAGCGACGTTTATTATCGGATCGCTCTCGGTTAGAAATCGCCGGCGCTCAGATTTAGATTTAGTAAATGCGCTCATCATGATCTGACTCCCGAAGTGCTTTTAATTGATGGGATTCGCTTTGCCGGCCCATTAGGAAAGAGCGCTTCCTTTCCATTTTCGCCAAAAATATCTTCGTAAATTCTCCTAACACCTAAACCACTTGTTGAAGCTCCAAATCCACCTTGGCTCACCATCATTACAACCACGAACTGTGGTTTTTTGGCGGGGGCGTAAGATGCAAACCAAGAAGTGTCATCTTTTGTACTTCCATCCAAATTCAATCCGAAAACTTGTCCAGTTCCCGTCTTTCCACTTACCTCAGTTCGTAGTCCAGCAAAAGCGCCTCTTGCTGTACCGCTTGTAACAACCGCTCTTAAAGAATTTTGGAGAAACTTCAAGGTAGATCGTTTAACAGGCAATTCACCGGTGACTTTAGGTTGAAACTCTTCAATAACTTTATTGGTCGGAGAAACAATAGCGCGAGCAACTGTTGGCTGGAAAAGCTTTCCACCATTAGCGATTGCTCCATACATAACAGCCATCTGCATAGGGGTCATCAGGACATCGCCTTGGCCGATTGAGAAGTTGACCATATCGCCGGCACGAACTTTGTCACCATCTAGACAGTTTTCCCGCGCAATTTCAATCAAGTATGGCGTTAGTTGTGACTTTTTCGCTCGTTCTCTGTAATTGCAATAGAAGTCTTTGTTATTTTCATACCAACTCAGCTTCCAATCTCGATTTGGTAGTCGGCCGCGTTGTTCTGATGGAAGATCGATACCCGTCTTCTTTCCAACACCGAATCCGGCTGCGGTTTTGAAGAAATAGTCGTTGGGATTCTCTTTAGGTTTTAGACCACCATCCCTTACCCATTCATCGTAAGCAATTTGATACCAAATTGAGTCACAAGAGATGGCCATCGCGGTAGTCATAGAGATTTTCCCTGCTGGTTTACTATCGAAATTCTTAAACTCGCGATCGCCAATTTGGACCGTTGCAGGACAGTCATAACTTGCCTTAAGGCTGTAATTGGCCTCGACGGCGGCGGATAGAGAAACAACTTTAAATGTCGAAGCTGGAGCAAAGACTCCTTGTATCACTCGAGATAGCGCCGGGACTCCTGAGGCTTGGCTGTACAACTCCCTTGCCTGGCGAACCGTGATGCCGTTCTCCCAGATATTTAAGTCGTAATCTGGATAGGAAGCCATCGCCAGAACTCTTCCTTCTAAGTCGGTAACGATCGCTGCGCCCGCATCCCCCCGGTAACCGCTCGCTCGTGCTCGAAGAACAGAATCCCTTAACTCGCGTTCAACTACGGCTTGAAGTTTTGCATTTACATTTAAAACTAAATGATTACCCGGAATTGGTGCGATGTTTCTAGATTCCCTTGTGACCGATTCTTTGTAATTAACAATAACTGTTTTAACCCCAGGAGTTCCTCGGAGCGCTTGATCGTAGACATATTCGATTCCAGCTTTGCCAATCAATTCATTCCGGTAAAAGCGTTTACCCTCTTCATTATTGAGATCTGCTTCTGTAACTGGTCCGACATAGCCGAGAACATGAGTTCCACGTTCGCCAGAAATGCTTGGATAATTTCTAATTGAGACCGGTTCAGCATTTATTCCAGGAAAGACATCAGAGCGCTCCAATAATCTAAGGACTTGAGCTTCCGTCGCATCCTTTGTTATTGGAATTGGTTGATATCGATTTCCATTCCAGCAGCCGTTCTGCTCTTCCTTGGGCAATTCACCACAAAGTCTGGTGCGCACATAGACATCGTTTGGATTTAGCTCGAGTACTTGAGCCACTCGATATAAGACGCTTCTGCCCTTGTCTTTCTCGCGGTCAAGTATTGATCTATCAGCAGTCACCATGAGTCCCGCTTTATTTGCCGCTAGTGGCTCACCCTCGCTGTCGACAATCAAACCGCGTAGAGCAGGAGTCACTATGTCGCGGCTTTGAATATCCAGAGCGGCCTGTTGGTATCGCGGTCCATCAGCAATCTGTAGATAGAAAAGCCGTCCGAAAAGGGCAAGCATTAGCGATGCCACAAAGACCTGGGCAACAACTATTGCTAGAGCGGATCTATCTCGCATCATCGCTCCCGGGCGCTCAAGGAGAGCTTATGGCTGCGAATTGCGAGTGGGATATAGAGCGGAGCAAGCACAAATGACCAGAGCGCATTTCCTATCAACTCTCTCGCAATAACACTGAATGATGGAACATCTTGGCCAAGAATTGCACCAAAGATAACGAAGAGCGCGATTGCAAAGGTGCTAAAAATAGTTGTAACAACTGAAAGAGTTAATGGACTTAAATTTGAATCCAATGAACCTCTGACATAGGTAACAATTAGGAATGCGAGCCCAGTCATCGTAAAAGTCCAAAGACCAAATGGGGCCTCCAAAGTCGGCGAGAGATCAGCGATGAGCCCCGCGAGAAACCCGATCAGTACAGCAGATGATCGCTCTTCCCTAAGTATCCAAGCAATAGCGAAAGCCAAATAGAGTGCAAATCCACCCAGGAAGAAGTTAATCCGATTTACAAAAGCTTCTTGAAAAAGAAAAATAAGTAGAAGTAAGCCGGAGCTAATAGGTACTCTATTGATTGACATGCTCATCCAAAGAATTACTCATTCGGTGAAGGAGTTACAAATACTGTGATGGTTGGAGCCGGGCGAGGCGCAGCGGGAACTAATGCGTCTCCTGGATTACTTCCACGCGAATCTAAAACAACGCTAACAACCCCGATGGAATTCAAATCCACAAACGATTCAACTCTTGCTTCCTTTGTGAGTTGCCCAGTTGCGTTTTCAACAAAAACAATTTTCCCAACTGGAACGCCAGGTACAAATGGAGCATCGCCGGAACTTCCCCGAGACAAGAGCACATCTCCCACAGATAAATCGGCTGCGGCGCTCAACATCTGAAGCGAGAAGATGTTCTGACCTTCACCACTCAGAACTCCCATAAATTGTGAACCAGCAACCCGCACACCTACTCGAAATGATGGATCACTCATGAGCATCACAACCGAGGCGTTTGCAGTTGTGGACTTAACAACTCCCACCAATCCAGAAGCTGCAATCACTGTCATATCTCGACGGATTCCAGCGCTTGATCCTTGATCGATAACTATCGATTCACTTATTGTGGCTGTGCCACCTTTACTTATCACTCGCGCACTAACGGTCTTAAATCTAGCCTTACCCGCAAGGTCCAATACGCCCTTTAGTTGCTTGAGTTCACCCTCGATGTCTTTGTTAAAAATTACCTGGGCTTTTAATTCCTGATTCTCTTTTTCTAATTCATCTATACGTTCACGAGTGTTATTTAGATTGAAGAGATCGCTAAAGAACTGGCCGATGGGCGAAATCAACGTGCTGCCAAAGCTTTGAAACGGTGCAAGTGCAGATTGAGTAAAACCTCTTATTGATGAAACAACGCTTACCCCACGCAGATCTAAAGTGATGAGAAGTAGCGAAGTTACAAGAAGAGATACAAGTAAGAGCCTCGCTCGGTTTGTACCTCTTGTAGCCATCTTTGCGCCATCGCTTATCTACGAGGCTCTGAGATCAAGACTTTCTCAAGAGCTTCGAACTCTTCAACGCACTTGCCAGAACCTTCAACGACTGCGAGAAGTGGACGTTCGGCAACATGAATAGGCATGTTGGTCTCATGGCGTAGCCGTTCATCTAAGCCCTTGAGTAATGCGCCACCGCCGGTTAAAACGATTCCACGATCCATCAAGTCTGCGGATAATTCAGGTGGGGTCTTATCCAAAGTTGCCTTTACTGCATTCACTATCGCAGCTACTGGCTCTTCAAGAGCTTTTCTTATCTCTTCTGAGGACACAACTATTGTCTTAGGTAATCCAGTTGAGATGTCGCGACCGCGAATCTCAGCATCTGGTTCGTCGCGAAGTGGATAAGCAGAACCAATCGCCATCTTTATCTCTTCGGCGGTGCGCTCACCGAGCATCAACGAGTACTCGCGCTTAATCCAGTTAATGATTGCTTGATCTAACTCATCGCCACCCACGCGGATTGAGCCAGCAGAAACAATTCCACCCATAGAGATAACGGCAACTTCAGTAGTACCGCCACCGATATCAACCACCATATTTCCAGTTGGTTCGTGGATAGGTAATCCGGCGCCAATTGCGGCCGCCATCGGCTCTTCGATTATGTAGACCTTTCGGGCTCCCGCTTCATAGCCAGCATCCTTAACCGCACGCTGCTCTACGCCAGTAATACCGGAAGGAACGCAGATAACAATTCTTGGTTTTGCTAGATATGTGTGCTTGTGAACTTGGCGGATGAAGTATTTGATCATCAACGCCGTTGTGTCGAAATCTGCGATAACGCCATCCTTAAGTGGACGGATTGCAACAATGCTTCCAGGAGTACGGCCAATCATCTTCTTAGCCTCTGCGCCGACCGCAAGGACCGCGCCCGTATCTTGATTGACGGCAACCACGCTTGGCTCATTTAGGACAATTCCTTTTCCGCGCACATAGACCAATGTGTTGGCTGTGCCGAGGTCAATTGCCATATCGCGACCCAAGAAGGTCCAACGATTGAGTTGGTTTGCCATCTCTTTACTCCTTATAGATTGGGGAAGAAAATCTTTATTTCACGTTCTGCTGACTCGACTGAGTCCGATCCATGAACCAGGTTTTGCACGACCTTTGTTCCTTGATCTCTTGCTAGATCACCACGAATGGTTCCGGGAGCGGCAACAGTCGGATCTGTCGCGCCCGCCAGTGATCTAAATCCTTCGATCACTCTCTGGCCTTCGGCGATGAGAGCGACGATTGGTCCGCTAAGCATGAACTCAAGTAACGGTTCATAAAAAGGTTTTCCTTTATGTTCCGCGTAATGAGCTTCAAGTATTCCGCGATCAGCCGAAAGCATTTTTAGTTCGGCAATCTTGTAACCCTTAGCTTCGATTCGATTGATGATCTCGCCAACTAGCGAACGACGAACGCCGTCTGGTTTTACCAAGACCAATGTTCGTTCGATACCGCCATTGATAACGCTAGAGGTGGGAGTCACAGGGGTAAGTCTATTCGGGATTTTCAGCCTCGCGAGCCCGCTTGATTGCCTCACCCTTTCGCCCCACCACGATGGCGGTTATCCATAGCCCTAGGAAAAGCGCTCCCATAAAGAACATCATGAATACATAGAAACCGTAGAGAATCAAAGCAAATTGCAGAATCCACCCAAGAATCCAACCGATGCGATTACGGAACATCGCCAGAGTCAGAATGTTGAGCGCAAGAAGTGCATACCCAAAGTAAAGGCCGTTATCAGTGGTTAAGTCTTTTGCCAATAGGAGCGCAAAGCCGATTAAGAGTATTTCCATAGAGAGCACGCTTCTTGCCAACATCTTCATCTTGTGGCTCTCTTCTTGATAAATGCTCTAGCTTCTCCTGCAGATATTACTGAGCCAGCTATCAATACTGCACAGCTCTTCTCATTCATCTCAACTTCAAATTTAGCTTGCGTGATTGCGGCATCGATTGCGCTCTCTAGTGAGTCCTTGGTAAGGACTCTATCTCCACCAAAAATTTCGCGAGCCTGGGCTGCTAGCTCATCAATTGGAGCAGCACGATGCGAAGAATTCTTAGTGATAATTACCGTTGTCATGATTGCTTCAAACTCTTCGAGAATTCCATCTGTGTCTTTGTCGCCCATTGGCGCAACAATTCCAATTATTGAATCAAAATCGAACTCACTCTCGATGGTTTTACGGAGCGACTTTGCGCCATGGGGATTGTGTGCTGCATCAATTATCACCGTGGGGCTTCGATGAACAATCTCACATCGACCTGGGGAGGAGGCTTTTGCAAAAGCTGTCCTAACTAACTCCTCATCTAGCTTCCTCTCCCCAGCAAATACTTCAACGGCAGCTAGCGCGGTGGCAGCATTGCTTGCTTGATGCTCGCCATGAAGTGGAAGGAAGAGTTCTTCATAATCACCGTAGACACCTTTAATACTTATTAGTTGTCCCCCTACAGCAAGTGAGCGGTTCGATACTTGGTATTCGACACCTTCTCGGATTGGAGTCGCCTCTACTTCCGCACATTTACGCATCAAAACTTGGGCTGGATCTAGCTCCTGTCTAGCCAATACCGCAAAGGAGCCGGGCTTGATTATTCCTGACTTTGTAGTTGCAATAGCCGTCAAGGTATCGCCCAGATATTGGGTGTGATCAAGGCCGATTGGTGTAACCACAGAAACTTTCGCATTAATAACATTTGTGGAATCCCACTCTCCACCCATGCCACACTCAAAGATTCCTACATCGACTGGATGCTCAGCAAAAGCCACAAACGAAAGTCCAGTAATGGCTTCAAAGAAGGAGAGCCGGTGCGACATTCGCTCATCTACTAATTGAAAATATGGAGCGACATCTTCATAAGTGGCAATCATTGCGGCCTCAGAAATCATTTCGCCATTGATACAAATTCGCTCCAGATAGCTCTCTAAATGTGGGCTAGTAAATCTTCCGGTTCGTAGACCAAGTTCAAAGCAGAGTGAGTCAATTAGCCTTGTTGTAGTTGTCTTTCCATTTGTACCAGCAATATGAATTGTGGGGTAGGAAAGTTGGGGCGAGCCGAGAAGATCTGCGAGTAAGGCTATCCGTTCTAAAGTTGGGTTAATTCGGGTTTCTGGCCAACGATTAAGGAGTGCTTGTTCAATTTCATCAATCTTATTGTTGGACATACTCACTCCTTAGGGAGCGAATCCAATAGCGATTTGATTCTTACGATCTCGCTATCGCAAAACTCTAAGCGCTCTCTTATAGATGAAACGACATCCATCGGAGCCTTCGCCATGAAATTCTCATTCTCTAACTTAACCTTTGCCGTTTCACGATCTTTCTCAACAGCAGCTAAATCTTTAGAGAGTCGCGCTCGTTCAGCTTTAACATCAATTGCGCCGGACAGATCAAAAGTGACCGTGAAGCTCCCTACTTCAATCTTTGCGCTCTGCTTGAAAGATGAGTCAGGTTTATCAAGTCGTACCAAAAATCTAATCGAATCCTCATATTGAGAAAGCGCGCCACTCATACCTTGTATTTCTGCTTTGATTCGCGCCGAAGTCTTAATGCCTTGTTCACTCCTAAAACGACGAATCTCGGTGATCAATCTCTTCATATCTTCAACTACATCAAGAGCTTCCTGATTAGTTTGAGCAGAGCTTGCCTTTGGCCAAGAAGCAATCACTAGTGATTCACCACCAGTTAAAGAGGTCCAGAGCGCTTCAGAGATAAATGGCATGCTCGGGTGCATTAAGCGCAGCAGTTGATCTAGAACATGTCCTAGTACTCGCTTAGATTTATCAGCGCCTACTCCACCCTTTGCGAAAGTGTCCTTTACTAGCTCCAAGTACCAATCGCAGACTTCATCCCAAGCAAAGTGATAAAGCGCATCACTTCCCTTGGCGAACTCAAATTCTTCATAAAGGGAATCAACTTCCTCGATAGTTCTATCTAGTAAATCAAGAATCCATTTATCAATGTGATTTAAATCTTTTCGATCAGGTAACTCGCCAGTTACCGTGGCCCCGTTCATTGCGGCAAAACGGGTTGCATTCCATACTTTGGTAGCAAAATTACGCGCTCCCGCGATCCACTCATCAGCGAGGGCTTGGTCTGCTCCTGGATTTGCACCGCGCGCTAACGCAAAGCGCAGCGCATCTGATCCGTACTTATCCATAAACTCAAGGGGATCGATTACATTTCCTTTGGATTTTGACATCTTCTTTCCATGCTTATCCCGCACCAAGCCATGAAGGGCAATAACGTCAAATGGTTGCCTTCCATCCATTGCAAACAAACCAAAGATCATCATTCGCGCGACCCAGAAGAAGAGAATGTCGTAGCCCGTTACTAAAACGCTCGTCGGATAAAACTTCTTAAGTTCTGCGGTCTCCTCCGGCCAACCTAAGGTTGAAAATGGCCAGAGCGCCGATGAAAACCAGGTATCTAGTACATCCTCATCTTGTACCCAGCCAGCCGGCGCTTGTTCTTCCGGTCCGACAACTTCCATCTCTCCGTTTGGTCCATACCAAACAGGAATTCGATGTCCCCACCAAAGTTGGCGAGAAATACACCAATCATGCATGTTGTCGACCCAGTCAAAATATCTTGGTTCAAGTTCTTTTGGAGAGATCTCAACTCTTCCATCGCGAACTGCATCACCGGCCATCTTTGCAAGTGGTGCAACCTTTACAAACCATTGCATTGAAAGTCTTGGTTCGACAATCGTGTTACATCGCGAACAATGTCCAACGCTATGTTTGTATGGACGCTTCTCCCAACCCAACATTCCATCTTGACGGAGTTGCTCAACGACAGCTTTTCGAGCGGTAAAACGATCCATGCCATCAAATTGGGTTCCAGTTCCATCCATGACTCCCGCTTCATTCATGATGATGATCATTGGGACGTTATGCCTTAGGCCCATTTCGAAGTCATTCGGATCGTGAGCAGCTGTGACCTTTACAGCGCCAGTTCCAAACTCGGGATCAACAAGCTCATCGGCAATTATCGGAATCATGCGATTCACATATGGAAGTTTTACCTTCTTTCCAATCATCTCTTTGTAGCGCTCATCATTTGGGTTTACCGCAACAGCGCCATCACCCAACATGGTTTCGGGACGAGTTGTGGCGATGAAGATATGGTCGCCATCTAACTCGCCGTAGCGAATTTGGACGAACTCTCCATCAATTTCTTGATAGTCAACTTCGATATCAGAGAGCGCGGTTAAGCAACGAGGGCACCAATTAATGATGCGTTCGGCGCGGTAAATGAGCCCGGCGTCATACAATCTTTTAAAGATTGTTAAAACTGCACGGGAAAGTCCTTCATCCATAGTGAAGCGCTCACGCTTCCAATCGACGCTATCGCCAAGGCGCTTCATCTGGCCAAGAATTGCGCCGCCAGATTCGGCCTTCCACTCCCAAACTTTCTTTACAAACTCTTCTCTTCCAAAGTCATGGCGACTCTTACCTTGGGCAGCAAGTTGTTTTTCAACGACGTTCTGTGTGGCAATTCCAGCATGGTCCATTCCAGGAAGCCAGAGCGTTTCAAATCCCTTCATCCGCTTCATGCGAATCAAGAGATCTTGGAGCGTGTGGTCAAGAGCATGACCAATATGAAGACTTCCGGTGACATTCGGTGGTGGGATAACTATGCAAAACGGTGGTTTATCGGATTTTGCATCTGCGGAGAAATAGCCAGCATCGAGCCATTTTTGGTAGAGCGGACCCTCAATGTCTTGCGGTACGAAATTAGAGGGTAGCTCTGACATAAGCGGGATACTACCTAGTGTTAAGCAGTCTTCTCTTCTCCGCGCTTGCTGCTTCGTTTAACGCTATTTGGTCCGCGCTCGACATAAACCGGAGCAGATTTTGTCTTTATGACTTCTGCGGTAACTACTACCTTTCCAATCTCCTTCTTGCTTGGAACTTCATACATCACAGGAAGCAAAATCTCTTCCATGATTGCGCGAAGTCCACGAGCTCCAGTGCCTCGAGCAATCGCTTGATCGGCAATAATTTCTAGAGCATCAGGAGCGATTTCGAGTTCCACATCATCCATATCAAACAAGTGCTGGTATTGCTTTACCAATGCATTCTTTGGCTCGGTAAGAATCTCCAGCAAAGCTGCGCGATCTAGGCTCTCAACAGAGGTAACTATTGGAAGACGTCCAATAAATTCAGGAATCATGCCGAATTTCAATAGATCTTCAGGCATTACCTCAGCAAATGGATCAACCTTTTCATTCTCTTTGATGACCTTAAGCGCTGCATTAAAGCCGACGCCAGCTTTTCCTTTTCTGGATTCAATAATCTTCTCTAGTCCAGCAAAAGCTCCACCTACGATAAAGAGAACATTCGTTGTATCGATTTGGATGAACTCTTGATGTGGATGCTTTCGTCCACCTTGTGGTGGAACAGATGCTGTAGTTCCTTCTAAAATCTTTAGCAGCGCTTGTTGAACACCTTCACCTGAGACATCTCGAGTGATTGATGGATTCTCACTCTTACGGGCGACCTTATCGATCTCATCGATATAGATGATTCCGGTCTCGGCTTTCTTAACATCAAAGTCAGCTGCTTGGATCAACTTTAGGAGTATGTTTTCAACATCTTCTCCAACATAACCAGCTTCGGTTAGAGCAGTTGCATCTGCGATAGCAAAAGGAACATTTAGCATTCTTGCCAAGGTCTGGGCCAACAAAGTCTTACCGCAACCAGTCGGGCCAAGTAACAAGATATTGCTCTTTGCTAACTCGACTCCATCTTCGCGGCGACGATCACCAGTCTTAATTCGCTTGTAATGGTTATAGACGGCTACAGAAAGTGACTTTTTGGCACGCTCTTGGCCTATTACATATTGATCAAGAAATTCATAGATTTCTTGTGGTTTAGGAAGTTCCTGTAATCCAAGTCCCGAAGCTTCATTTAATTCATCCTCGATGATCTCGTTACATAAATCTATGCACTCATCGCATATATAAACCCCAGGGCCAGCAATAAGTTTCTTTACTTGTTTCTGGGTTTTACCGCAGAAAGAACACTTAAGAAGGTCGCCGCTTTCACCGATGCGAGTCACGAATGCCAACTTTCACTAGGGAAGGCTCTAATCGTAGATTTGAACCCAGCCCAAAGGTGGGCGATACGCGTTCGCTCTAAGAATAATTGACGAGAATTTCGAGTAGGAGCTATTACTTCTTTACCGAAGCTTTGCGGCTAGCGAGTATCTGGTCGATTAGGCCGTACTCAACCGCTTCTTCAGAAGTAAGGATCTTGTCCCGTTCGATGTCCTTTGCAATTTCCTCTTTGCTCTTCTTGGAGTGCTTCGAGAGCATAATCTCTAGGAGCTCGCGCATCCGAAGAACTTCCTTCGCCTGAATCTCGATATCAGAACCTTGACCGCCACCTTCGCTATATGGCTGGTGAATAAGAATGCGTGAGTGCTCAAGCGCGTAACGCTTTCCAGCAGTTCCGCCGGCAAGAAGAACGGCTGCGGCTGAGGCGGCTTGACCCAAACAAATTGTCATGACATCTGGACGTACAAATTGCATCGTGTCATAAATTGCAGTCAAAGCCGTAAATGATCCACCAGGTGAATTGATGTACATCATGATGTCGCGATCAGGGTCCATCGACTCAAGAGTCAAAAGCTGGGCCATGACGTCGTTAGCTACTGTGTCATCGATTGCTTGACCAAGAAAAATGATGCGCTCTTCAAATAGTTTTGTATATGGATCGAGGCGCTTGTATCCGTAAGAGGTTCGCTCCTCGATTGTGGGAAGAACGTAACGATTCTGGAATTCGTAATTACTCATCGCGCTGTTCCTCCGCTTCCTGAAACTTGGCCGGCAGATTTAACAACATGGTCAACAAATCCGTATTCCTTCGCCTCATCTGCGTTGAACCAACGATCTCGGTCTGAGTCAATTGTGATGGTTTCGATTTTTTGGCCAGTATGGAAAGCGATTAACTCAGCCATCTTTTTCTTGGTAAATGACATCTGTTCCGCCTGAATCTTGATATCCGATGCAGTTCCGCCGATGCCGCCAGAAGGTTGGTGCATCATGATTCGGGCATGCGGTAGCGCGTAACGTTTTCCTGGCGCTCCAGCACAGAGCAAGAATTGCCCCATTGAAGCTGCAAGTCCCATAGCAACTGTTGCGACATCATTCTTTATGTATTGCATAGTGTCATAGATAGCCATACCTGCTGAGATGGATCCGCCTGGTGAATTGATGTAGAGGTAGATGTCTTTTTCAGGATCTTCGGCTGCAAGAAGGAGCATCTGGGCTGCAATCGCGTTTGCCATCGTGTCCTCAACTACCGAACCAAGAAAGATAATTCTCTCTTTGAGTAGTCGGTTATAAACCTGATCATCCAAACCACCCGCAGCTGAAGCCGCCAGGCGTGGGGTATTGAGCTCCACCGATTCCTCCTGCTTAGTTTTACTTAGATGAATATGTAGTGACCCTAACGCTCCAAAGGAGATTTTGCTTCCCTGAATCCCAGAAATTGCCCTTTGTTCGCTCAGGGCAGAGAGTTACTCGGACTTTTCTTCCGCAGCTGGCTTAGGAGCAAGTTTCGAGAGGTCTACTTCCCTACCCGATGCATCTTTAATCTTTACGCGTTCTAGAACTACGGCGAGCGCCTTGGTGCGCGCGACTTCAGCCATCAAAGCGGCTATCTGACCAGCTTGAGAGAGTTGTTGCGCGAACTGATCCGGTGACATTCCATAACGGGCCGCAGTGCGAATTAAGTACTCTGTTAACTCCGCCTCAGTTACTTGGACTTCTTCAGCCTTAACTATGGAATCAAGCAAGAAATCCGCGCGCACTGAGCGAGTCACCTCATCGGTAACTTCTTTACGATGAGTCTCATCTTCAAGGCGATTCTCTTTCTCAAGATGATCATCTACCTCATCTTTGACAAGCTGTTCAGGCACAAGAATTTCAACGGTGTCCAGTAGGTGCTTTAACAAATTATCTCGGGCTTGAGCACCTTGCTCCATCGCCTTCAAGCGCGAAAGTCGCTCACGAGAATCAGATTTCAACTCATCTAGCGTTTCAAATTCACTTGCAAGCTTGGCAAACTCATCATTTAAATCGGGAAGTTCGCGCTTCTTCACAGCCTGAAGGGTCACTGTTACTTCACCGGTGTCGCCCTCTTTCATTCCTACTAGTTGCGTATTGAAAGTCTTGCTCTCGCCCACTTTCATTCCTTCTAGCGCAGCATCAAGGCCATCAATCATTCGGTTTGAGCCTACTTCGTAGGAAATCCCATTCGCAGTTCCACCCTCAACTTCTTTTCCATCGAGTTTGGCAACTAAATCAATCGTGACAAAGTCACCAGATGAGGCATCTTTTTCAATCGTTGTAAGAGTGCCAAATCGAGTGCGGAGAGCCTCGATTTGTTCATCCACATCTTTATCAGTGACAACTACATCATCAACGCTTAGCTCAATTGCAGAGAAATCAGGAAGTTTCACTTCTGGACGAATATCTACTTCCACCTCAAACTTAAGGAGCTCGTTGTCCTTTACCTCTTTAATATCAACGCTCGGACGACCAACAACCAAAACATCATTCTCGCGAGCTGCCTTGGTGTAGAACTCAGGAAGCGCGTTGTTTATTGCTTCATTCAAGACAGTTCCGCGGCCAACTCTTTGATCAATTAGTTGGCGTGGAACTTTTCCTTTACGGAATCCTGGGATGGAGACTTGTTGTGCCAAGGTTTCGTAGGCAACAGTCACATGCGGCTCAAGATCCTTAAAATCAACATCAATCGAAATCCGAACTCGGGTTGGAGAAAGGTTTTCGACCGCGCTCTTCACAAGGCTCCTGACTTATTTCATTTATTACTGGTCGGGGCGGAGGGACTCGAACCCACGGTCTTCTGCTCCCAAAGCAGACGCGCTAGCCACTAC
>RGJX01000016.1 GCA_010023045.1 Actinomycetota bacterium
GATATGTCTTTGGCTGTTCTGCATCAAAGAATCACATAACCATCGCCCCCTGGGATCCCAAAGTTCTAAAGAAGGTAGCGCCGATGCTTGAAGGCTACGTGGTCAATAAGAAGACCATTCGGGTGCCTTCGGATTGGAAAGTTGATGAGAAACTTCTAATTGCGATGGTTAAGGAAAACTTAAAAAGCTAATGGTGAATAGGAAAAGCCCTTAGTTTTTTCTTCTCATTAATCACAAGTAGCTCTTGCCCCTCAGTTGTATCAATCAACTCAACTAATTCTTGAAGATTCCAAGGTGAGCCAGAATCAGGTGAAACCCAGAGTTGGACGTTTCCGCCCAGTTGTTCTTTGAGCAACTCCACGATGTGGGCATCACTTGGTCCGACCAGAGTTATATGACGCCCTCTTCGGAAGATTTCCACCGGAGTCTCACGTTCACTCTTGTAAATTGTCCAGTGATACCCAGAAATAGCCGCGTTCGTCACGAGAATTCCTACAGCAAATCGCATATCTCGAAGAGTAGTTCCGCTGAGTTCTGAATTTAGGAGATCATCAAAGAATAGGAAGATTAGAGTGATTAGCGAGACTACGGCGGCCACGCCTGCTACGCCGAATAGCATCAAGATGTAGATACGCCGAGTTGGAGATTCTAAGTCGGCGCTCTCTCGAAGTACGGCGCGCTCAATTCGGTTCCAGAACATCCACCAGATAGGTGCACCAACAATCAAGAGCGTCACCGCCAAGATCAGCGAGTTTGAACCTTCCCGAGTAGTGGAGATATCACTCGGAGTTACACTTTCGATAGCCGCAACAATGATCATCAAGATTCCAAGCGATGCAGCAATCAAACTCACGCCGGTCACAATGTATTCATATATTCGTCTTAACTCGGTGCGCTCAGCCTCTTCTTGGAGGAGCGAACGGTGATAACTCCATATGGCTAATCCGCTCAACGCAGCGCCGACTGCGTTGGCAGTGGTAAAGAAGTGTTGGGTAGCTGATAAATTCTTGGTATTGCCCAGGAACCAAACTAAAACGTCATAGAGAACCACGCTAAAGCCGGCAACTGTTGTGATAAAGCTAGCTGCGATTCCTGCAAGGAATACATAGGCATGCCATAGAAAATCTCGAGTAAAGGTGAGGGCGCCACGGAGCCAGTAAATTATCCAGACTGGTAGACCCATCAATATTGTGATTGCACTATTGAGAATCGGATCGGTTCGCTCGATTGAGAGAATCTCCTGATTTACGTTAATTAATAGTTCAATCGAATTAGCAACTAAACCGCCAAGGCCGACGGCAAGAATTGATAATCCAATTCCTGAGCCAATCAAATACTGAGCTCGATTTGCTTCACCTGCTTCACGCGAGAGCCGGATGTGGAAGTACCAGATAATCGACCAAATCAGTAGCTGCGCAAGAGCGCTTCCACGATAGGCATCGTTACCGATTAACCAGGAGAGGGTGTCATGTAATCCATTTAGCGAGATAACCAAGGATGTGATTGAAGTGATTGTCAGATACGCACTCCAAGCAAGCGAAGTCCGTTCACTTGAATCATCGCGGAGGTTCTTTTTCGACCAGCGAGCAAAGAGATAGACAAGTGGCACTCCAACAATTGCAAATGAGAGATTACGGGCGAGATCGGTCCTGCTTTCGGCGATTACCTTTCCAAAGTCCAGACTTCTTCCTAGAAGCCCGCTAACGCCAAAGCCAGCGATGATGACCGAGAAATAGAGCAGTGAGTAGTGGAAGAGGCGACGGATCGAGAATTCACCACCACCACGACGACCGCCTCGGCTAAATAACTTATAAGCGCCAAAGAAGAGCAGGCCTAAAAAGAGAACCTGAATGAATATGGCGGCAATCATTTATTCAAATTTCCACAATCCCAGAGTGGCCAGGGAATTCCCTCAATCAACCACCTACCGGACTCTTTGGATAGTCGATAAGTATGTGATTCGGTATATCCATCATCAAATGGCCCACTTGCGCCTGTATTTGCATCAATCTTTACATAGGCGCTATTTCCATCAACTGAAGTAGAAATTAGATTTACCCGAAGCGTCTCTGAGACATAAGCACGATCTATATCGGAGGCATCGCAGGTCGAGTCCGATACAAAGTAAGAGGCGGCTTGATCATTCTTACCTTCAATGATTGCGGTCAGATACATCTGAACAACGCCTTCTGGAGAACTAGCTGAGTACTTAACCTCTTCTCGAAGAGATGAAACCAGCGCAGCTACAGCGCTCAATACAAGTGCGGCGATAACTATTAAGGCCAGGATTCGATTTGAGGTGGCTCTTCCCATACCCCCATTATTGACCTCATGCGTAACTAAACCTCGTATTCGTCTCACGAACTCAAAATTGGAGCGCTTTGTGAGGCTAATACAATGTCCTGGTGAATATCGGAGTAAAGCCTGAGTTACAGAAAATCATCTTGTACTACGGCTTTGCGCCAGTAGCTGACCCAGAAGCGCTTCGGCTGTGGCAGACAACTCTCTGTGATTCTCTTGGTTTAAAGGGACGTATCCTTATTTCGCGCCATGGAATTAATGGAACTCTTGGTGGTGATATGAGTGCACTTAAGAAATATGTAAAAGAGACTAAGCAATACCCTGGATTTAAGAAGATTGATTTCAAGTGGTCAGAAGGAACCGGAAACGACTTTCCCAGATTGAGCGTAAAGGTTCGCGATGAGCTAGTCTCATTTGGGGTAGCTGATGAGATTAAAGTTGATGAAAATGGCGTTGTTAATGGTGGTCAACACCTAACCCCAGAACAAGTCCACGAGTTAATTGATGCACGTGGTGAGGAAGTAGTTTTCTTTGATGGGCGAAATGCCTACGAGGCTAAGGTTGGAAAGTTCAAGAATGCAGTCGTTCCAAATGTGAAAACTACAAAGGATTTTTTGAGCGAGCTAGATAGTGGAAAGTTCGATCATTTAAAGAAGAAGCCAATCGTCACATACTGCACCGGCGGAATCCGCTGTGAGATTCTCTCTAGCGTAATGAAGAAACGTGGTTTCGAAGAGGTCTACCAAATTGCTGGTGGAATAGTTCGATATGGCGAGAAGTTCGCAGATAAGGGTTATTGGGAAGGCTCTCTCTATACATTTGATGGTCGAATGACTGTTGACTTTTCGGATGAAACTAAGGTGATTGGCGAATGTGATCTCTGTGGGTCGCCTACAAAGTCATTTACAAATTGCGCCAACCAATCTTGCCACCAGCTTTATTTACTATGCGGCAAGTGCCTATTAGAGCCAAAGAATCTTGAGTGCACTCATGTCCCGTCGGAAACTCTTACCAGCTGATAATAAGTACATCCGCGGCGTTGTAGCGGTATGTGCTGGTTCAAAGAAATATCCTGGAGCGGCCACTCTCGCAGTAGGAGGCGCAAGACGCGGTAATGCCGGCTACGTTAAGTATCTAAGCGCTAACTCCGCATTGATTTCACAAGTCATCTCAAAGTTTCCCGATGTAGTTCCTATTCCAAACCTTACAAATGAGCGCGTTGATTCACTACTAGTAGGACCTGGGGCAAGCACTCTAACTTCTATTCCGGATCTACCGTTAGTACTTGATGGAGCAGCAATCTCTAAAGTGAAGACTTTAAGGAGACGAAAATCGATTACAGTGATTACGCCACATGAGGGAGAGTTAAAACATCTAGGAGTGAAATTTGATGGCTCGCGTGAGGAGATTGCAAAGAACATTGCAACTAGATTTGGTGTAATTGTCGTACTTAAGGGAAATAGAACAATTGTTGCCGACTCTTCTCAGGTCTTTGTAGATCGCATTGGTGGCCCAGAACTTGCCACAGCTGGAAGTGGGGATGTGCTTGCTGGACTTATTGCATCATTCTTAGTCGCTATCAAAGATGGGGAGAAGGCCTTTGACCTGGTGTGCGGGGCTGTTTCGTTACATTCAAAAGCCGGGCGCCAGGCTGCGAAGAATTTCACATCAGTTACCGCGCTAGAAATCCTTGAAGAGCTTCGTAACGTTTGAGCGACCCCGGGGGCAAGTGATTAGATTGCGATATGTCTGAGAGTCTCCCCAACCCAGAGCGCGGTAAAGAGGTATTTGATTTAGATCGTAAGTATGTATTTCACTCTTGGTCGGCTCAAGCGCAAATCTCACCTCTACCGGTTGCAGGTGGCAAAGGTTCCTACTTCTGGGACTTCGAAGGGAAGAAATATCTAGATTTCTCATGCCAGCTCGTATTTACAAATATCGGCTTTCAACATCCAAAAGTAATTGGCGCGATCAAGGCCCAGGCTGACATCTTGGCAACAGTCGCACCCCAGGTAGCAAATGATGTGAGAAGTGAGGCCGCAAAAAGAATTGTTGAACTCGCCGGTTCGAAATTTGCGAAGGTTTTCTTTACCAACGGTGGCGCAGATGGAGTTGAGAACGCAATACGCATGGCCCGTTTATTTACTGGCCGCCACAAAGTTCTCTCTTTCTATCGCTCCTATCATGGCAATACATCTGCAGCTATCTCAGCAACTGGTGATCCCCGTCGCTGGCCAAATGAGTTTGCCTACGGGCATGTGCATTTCTTTGGCCCATATCTCTATCGAAGTGCGTTCTGGGCCAAGAGCGAAGCGGAAGAGTGCGCAAGAGCGCTAGAGCATCTTGAGAACACAATAATTTTCGAAGGCGCCAAGACGATCGGTGCGATATTAATTGAATCTGTCGTTGGAACTGCTGGCGTCCTGATTCCGCCAAAGGGTTACTTGGAAGGCGTTCGTGCACTCTGTGATAAGTATGGAATTCTCTGGATTGCTGATGAAGTAATGGCTGGTTTTGGAAGAACTGGAAAGTGGTTTGCCTATCAGCACTCATCAGTTGAACCCGACTTAATAGTCTTCGCCAAGGGAGTGAACTCTGGTTACGTCCCACTTGGTGGAGTAGTTATCTCTACACCGATCTCGGAATCCTTTAACGACCGGGTCTTCCCAGGTGGACTTACCTATTCCGGACATCCACTCGCCTGCGCAGCTGCTGTGGCGACAATTGATGTGATGAAGGAAGAGAAAATTGTGGAGCAGGCTGCCGAAATTGGCGAGAAAGTCATTGGACCAGGGCTTCGTGAACTTCAGAAAAAACATAAGTTAATTGGAGAAGTCCGTGGCCAAGGCGTTTTCTGGGCGATGGATCTAGTAAGTGACCGCACCACACGTGCTCCGCTCGCTCCTTACGGCGGTACGAGCCCGGCGATGAGTGAATTAGTCGCTGAATGTAAGAAGCGTGGACTTATGCCGTTCACCAATTTCAATCGTATGCATGTTGTCCCTCCTTGTAATATCACTGAGGCTGAAGCTAAAGAAGGAATTGCGATTATCGATGAAGCGCTAGCCAGCATCGCTAAGTACTACGAAGGTAAGGACTAATCTTGAGCACAAAGCGAATCACTCATTACATCAATGGTTCTTCCTGGAACGGCAGCGCTCAAAGAAGCGGGGATGTATTTAATCCTGCCACCGGAGAGGTAAGCGCAAAGGTTGATTTTGCAACTATTGAAGTTATCGATGAAGCGGTCGCCGCAGCAAAGCGAGCATCGATTGAGTGGCGAAATACCTCACTTGCAAAGCGAACCCAAGTTCTTTTTTCTTTCCGCGAAATTGTTAATGCCAAGAAAGAAGAGTTGGCAAAAGCAATAACCCTAGAACATGGCAAAGTCTTATCGGATGCCCTAGGTGAAGTCACTCGCGGACTTGAGGTTGTTGAGTTTGCCTGTGGAATCCCCCATTTGTTAAAGGGTGGATACAGCGAGGGGGTATCCACCGGTATTGATGTTTATTCAATCCGCCAACCACTTGGGGTAGCCGCAATAATTTCGCCATTTAATTTCCCAGCAATGGTTCCGATGTGGTTCTTCCCTATTGCAATTGCGACTGGTAATGCCGTTATTTTGAAGCCGAGTGAGAAAGATCCGACGCCATCGCTATTAATGGCTAACTATTGGAAAGAAGCGGGACTACCCGACGGGGTGTTTAACGTTGTTCATGGCGATAAAGTCGCTGTCGATCGAATCTTGGAGCATCCAGATATCGCCTCAGTTTCCTTCGTGGGATCAACGCCGATTGCCCAATACATATATGAAAACGGCACAAAAGCGGGTAAGAGAGTGCAAGCGCTAGGTGGAGCTAAGAATCATATGTTGGTGCTTCCCGATGCCGATCTTGATCTCGCCGCTGACGCTGCAGTAAATGCTGGTTTTGGTTCTGCGGGCGAGCGTTGTATGGCGATCTCTGCGCTAGTCGCAGTCGAACCCATCGCAGATGAATTAGTGAAGAAGATCGCAGAGCGAATGGACAAATTACGAACTGGCGATGGAAGTGCGGGCGCAGATATGGGTCCACTTGTGACATCAGTTCATCGCGACAAAGTTGCATCGTATGTAGATGCCGGTGAGCGAGAAGGTGCAAAACTAGTTGTCGATGGCCGCAATCCCAAAGTTGATGGCGCCACCAATGGTTTCTGGTTGGGTCCAACGCTTTTCGATAACGTCACTAAAGAGATGTCCATCTATACCGATGAGATCTTTGGTCCAGTCCTTTCTGTAGTGCGAGTGAAGAGTTATGACGAAGGACTTGAGCTCATTAATTCACATCGCTACGGAAACGGAACTGCAATATTTACTAACGATGGTGGCGCAGCCCGTCGATTCCAAAATGAAGTTACCGTGGGAATGATTGGAATAAACGTCCCAATCCCGGTCCCAACTGCTTACTACTCATTTGGCGGCTGGAAGAGTTCGCTTTTTGGCGATACCCATGCACATGGAACCGAAGGAGTTCACTTCTTCACCCGCGGAAAAGTGGTCACAAGTAGATGGCTCGATCCAAGCCACGGTGGAATCAACCTAGGGTTTCCCCAGAACCGCTAAGCCTTCTTTACGAAGTACTCCATTAGCTCATTAACCGGAGTCTTTGCTAGCTTCTCGTAATTAAGAGTTAACTCAGCAATCTTCTCTTGTTGCGCCTTATCGAAGATTCGAGCCAGGTTAGTTCGATATTTCTCTATTAGAAGCGGAATTCCCTCTACTCTGCGGCGCTTGTGGCCGACCGGATATTCAATGGCAATTTCATCAACCTTACTTCCATCTTTAAAGTAGACAGTGACCGCATTTGCAATCGAGCGCTTTTCGGGATCGTGATAATCCTTTGTAAATTGTGGATCTTCAACGCACTTCATTCGCTCTCTAAGGGCATCAATTCTTGGATCAGCAGCGACTTCATCTTCATAGTCGCGCGCAGTTAATCGACCGAAAATTAGCGGGATAGCGACCATATATTGGATGGTGTGATCGCGATCAGCTGGATTTCGAAGTGGGCCTTTCTTATCAATGATCCGAATACACGCCTCGTGAGTTCTAATTTCAATTCGATCTATATCGCTATCACTCTTCCCGCGTGCAGCCATCTCTTGATGAATCTTCAAAGCTGCTTCGACAGCAGTTTGGGCATGAAACTCGGCTGGGAACGAAATCTTAAAGAGCACGTTCTCCATTACATATGAGCCATATGGTCGTTGGAATTTAAACTTATTTCCTTTAAATGAGACATCGTAGAAACCCCAAGTTTTTGCAGTCAGCGCAGATGGATATCCCATCTCGCCAGTCTTCGCGATTAGCGCAAGACGAACTGCGCGAGAGGTGGCATCTCCAGCCGCCCATGACTTTCTAGAGCCAGCATTTGGAAAGTGGCGATAAGTTCGTAGTGATTGTCCATCCACCCAAGCAAGTGAGACGGCGTTCAGAATTTGATCACGAGTAAGCCCAAGTAGTTTTCCAACTACAGCAGTTGAGGCAACTTTGACCAAGATGACGTGATCTAAGCCAACTTTGTTAAAGGAGTTCTCAAGGGCAATGCAACCCTGGATCTCATGAGCCATGATCATCGCGTTGAAGACATCGCTCATTAAAAGCGGCTTGCCGCCAGTTGCTACGGCATTACGCGATAGCCAATCAGAAACAGCGAGGATTCCCCCCAAATTATCAGAAGGATGGCCCCATTCAGCAGCCAACCAGGTGTCATTGAAATCCAACCACCGAATTGCAGCACCGATGCTAAATGCCCCGGCAACCGGATCTAATTCGTAATCGGTTCCTGGAACGCGTACTCCATTTTCAATTCTCGCCCCGGGAATAATGGGACCGAGTAATTTTCGACAGGCCTCATACTCAAGTGACTCCAAACCACATCCGATAGTGTCAAGGAAGCAGTACCAAGCCGTCTTCTTTGCTAGTTCAGAATCAATCTTGTAGTCGAGAACATAGTCGACGATGTCGACCATCTCTTGATCAAAAGGTAGATCAGATTTGGTGAAATTCGACGACATCTAGCGATCCTCCCGCTTCACAAATGCCCTATTTTCTGGGCCAACATAGTTTGCACTAGGTCGAATAATTTTGTTGTCATGACGCTGTTCAATTATGTGACCTGCCCAACCAGTAATGCGAGCAAAGATAAAGATCGGCGTAAAAAATGAGGTTGGTATTCCCATCTCTTTATAAGCGACGGCCGAGAACCAATCTAGATTCGGGAACATCTTCTTCGTCTCCCACATTACGCTCTCAATTCTTTCAGCGATCTCATAGATTCCCCTACCGCCGGAAAGCTCTTTGGCAACACCCTTGATAATTGGATTTCTTGGATCGCCGACGGTGTAGACCGGATGGCCAAAACCAATAATTACCTCTTTCTTATCGAGTCGCTTAAGGATGTCTTCCTCAGCTTCGTCAGGTGTGGAATATCGCTCTTGAATCTCAAGGGCTACCTCGTTTGCACCACCATGTTTTGGGCCTCGTAAAGCGCCAATTGCTCCGGTAATACTTGAATACATATCAGAACCGGTTCCGGCAATAACTCGTGCGGTAAATGTAGATGCATTGAATTCATGTTCAGCATAGAGAATTAATGAAATATGCATCGCTTTAACCCAATTAGGGTCGGGTCTCTTCTCATGAAGCAGAGTCAGAAAGTGCTCTCCTACGCTATCGGCGCTAGTCTCAAGTGAAATCCGCTTCCCGCCATTTGAGAAGTGATACCAATAAAGGAGCATTGAGGGCGTCGAGGCAATGAGTCGATTAGCTACCTCAAGGGCCGCTTCATCACTATGGGATCCAAATTCTGGTAGCTCACAACCAAGCGCAGAAACCCCGGTGCGAATCACATCCATTGGATGAGCGTTCTTTGGAATATTTTCCAAAATATTCAGAATGGAGGATGGAAGCGTTCGTAACGAATGCAACTTCGCCTTATAGGCACTTAGCTCAGTTGAATTTGGTAACTTTCCATAAAGGATAAGAAAAGCAACCTCTTCGAACTCGCAATTCTCAGCAAGATCCTTAATGTCATAACCAAGGTAGTGCAGCTCATTTCCATTTTGGCCTACCGTAGAAAGTGCGGTATTTCCTGCCGGGATGCCAGATAGCACAACCGACTTTTTAGCTTTGAATTCGCTCATTCCTCGCGCTTCTCGGCTTGAAATTTATCTAGAGAGTTCTCATACTCGTAATAGTTGATCCGGTCATAAAGTTCTTCACGAGTCTGCATATCGCTCAAGATTGTTTTTTGGGTTCCTTCCTTGCGAATCACTTCATATACGCGCTCAGCGGCTTTATTCATGGCGCGGAAAGCAGAGAGTGGATAGAGCGCCATAGCGATACCGGCGCTCTTTAATTCATCTAGTGTGAAAAGTGGCGTCAATCCAAACTCAGTTATATTGGCAAGGACCGGGGCTTTTATCTCAGATGTAAAGCGCTTGTAATCATCAAGGGTGCGGATAGCTTCGGCAAAGATGGCATCTGCGCCAGCATCAATATATGCCTTTGCGCGCGCGATTGCGCTATCCAAGCCTTCGATAGCAACCGCATCGGTTCTTGCAATCAGATATAAAGAATCACTTCCCCTTGCAATTACCGCCGCCTTAATTCGATCGACCATTTCTGTAGTTGAAACAACCTCTTTATTGGGGCGGTGGCCACATCGCTTTGCGCCGATCTGGTCCTCCATATGCACCGCCGCAGCGCCAGCGTCAATTAAAGATTTGATGGTCCGCTGGATATTGAAGGCAGATGGACCAAAACCAGTATCGATATCCACAAGAAGTGGTAGGTCACAAACTGCTGTAATTCTTCGAACGTCAACTAAAACATCTTCTAAAGTAGTGATTCCTAAATCAGGAACACCTAAAGATCCCGCAGCAACGCCGCCGCCGGAGAGATAAATTGCTCGATAGCCAGCTCGCTTAGCAAGAAGGGCATGGTTGGCATTAATCGTTCCGATGATTTGTAGCGGTGATTCACTCTTTAGTGCGGCGCGGAACTTTTCACCAGCGGTGCTCACTTTCTCAACCTATCACTCACTTCACGCTTTACACGAAGCAGATCTAGCGCAGCTATGGCGCTGTCATATCCCTTATCTTCCTTACTCCCAGCAACTCCGCTTCTTGCAACGGCTTGTTCGAGAGTGTCGACAGTAAGCACTCCAAATCCGATTGGTTTATCTAACTTAAGAGAGACCTGCATCACGCCATCGGTTACACCTTGGCAGACATAATCAAAATGTGGAGTTTCGCCTCGAAGAACGACGCCAAGAACTACAGCGGCATCAGCGCCAGCTTCAAGTGCAAACTGTGCGGCGAGTGGAAGTTCGAAAGAGCCAGGAACATAAATAGGTTCAGAGTCTGCAATTCCGGCCTCTTTTAAGGCGCGCTTTGCACCAGCAACTAGAGCTTCACATATCTCTTGATGCCACCTTGCTGAAATTACTGCAACCTTCGATCCGGAGAGTGCGGGAATATCTACCTTTGGTGCGTTTCCTGACATTTAGGCATCCTTCCTATTTTCATCCATTACATGTCCTAACCGCTCACTCTTAGCCTTCAGGTAAGCGAGGTTATGGGGATTTGGCGAAACTACAAGGGTCTTCGTCACCACACTAATCTTTGCATCCTGAAGAGTCTTTACCTTTGCTGGATTATTGGTAAGCAGAACAACGCTATTGATTCCAAGATCGTTAAGAATCTCAACCGCATCTTGAAAATCCCGTTCATCAATCTCGTGACCGAGGGCCAAATTTGCATCCACCGTATCTAACCCCTCATCTTGGAGGCGATACGCGCGAATCTTTTCACCAAGTCCGATTCCTCTTCCCTCATGCTCTCGCAAGTAAATGACTAGCCCAGAACCCTTTTCCTCAATCGCTTTCATTGCACTAGCTAATTGATCACCACAATCACAGCGCATTGAACCGAGGACATCGCCCGTCAAGCACTCAGAGTGAATTCGCACTAACACTTCTCGCTCTGTTAAATCGCCAAACGCTAAGACGGCGTGCGTTACTCCTCCTTGACCAGAATGAGTCGCGATCCTCCAATCGCCATTTGTTCTTGGCAATTTAGCCCACTCAAAGATTTCATTTGGCTTCTTCTTTGAAGGTGCCAACGATTTAGAGAGTTCTTCAATACTTATCATGGGTATCGAGTGCTCACCAGCGAAGTCGTAGAGCGCTTTACCTCGCATCATCGAGCCATCTTCATTTACAAGTTCACTTATGACTCCAACTGGTGCAGCGCCAACTCGATAACACATCTCAACAACAGCTTCGGTATGTCCTCTACGAGCTGCGAGTCCACCAGCGTGGGCAATCAGCGGGAATATGTGACCAGGGCGGATGAAATCCTCAGCGCTAGAGGCGGAATCGGCTAAGGCGCGGATTGTGTTAGCTCGCTCTTGGGCGCTAATTCCAGTCGTGATTCCATGTTTTACATCGACGGTTACGGTGAATGCCGTGCGCTTTGTATCTTGATTCTGTTTGACCATCAAAGGAAGGTGTAGTTGGCGGGAGCGCTCCTCGGTCATTGCCACACAGATAACTCCAGAGGTATAGCGGATCATAAAGCCGATTTTTTCAGTCGTAGCAGCGCTTGCAAGTAAGAAGAGGTCACCTTCATTTTCGCGATCTGCATCATCTGTGACAATTACAAATCCACCGTCTCGGAAAGTTGATATTGCTCTCTCAAGGTCACTTGCCATCTTCGCCACCTCTCTTCATGAGGCGCTCTACATACTTAGCAAGCACATCAACTTCGATATTTACAAGGTCACCAGGCTTCTTTTCCGACAGATTAGTCTTCGCTAGCGTTTCTGGGATTAACCAGTGGGTGACATCCTCACCACTAATCTCGCCAACTGTTAAAGAGACTCCATCGATTGCAATAGAACCTTGATTCACGATGTATTTGGTGAGCGATTGAGGAATGGTAATCACAAACTTGTTCCACTTCTCGCCATTTGAATTCTCTTTTACAACTCCAATGCCATCGACATGGCCCTGCACGATATGACCACCGAGCCTTGAATCAGCTTTTGCTGCTAGTTCGAGATTAACGGAAGTTGCTACTTCAAGGCTCTTCAGGCTTGTGAGGCGAAGCGTTTGAACCATCACATCAGCTTTGAATGAATTTTCACTTAGGGAGATCGCGGTCAAACAAACCCCATTGACGCTAACTGAGTCACCTACTTTTATTTCCGGCACTAGCGCGCTTTCAATCTCGATTTGAGCGGATTCAGCGCCTTGTTGAAGACTAAGAACTCGACCCTTATCAGCTACTAGTCCGGTAAACATTATTTACTCACCGCCACAAGATGTAGCAGGAGATTCTTCTCGTCATCCCCAATGATTTGGGATGAATGGAGTTTTAAATCAACTCGCTCGCTTAAGTTTCTTACCTCAAAATCACCAACAAAATCAAAGTTGCCACCAAGCAGCGTTGGCGCTTGATAGAGAAATAGCTCATCGAAGAGCTCTGCTTTTAGGAAGGCGCTGGTCAGTTTTGGACCAGTTTCAACCAAGATCCGATTCCACCCTTTCTCCTCAGCTAATTCCAGTAGCTGGGAGAGGCTATGGCTCTCAAGATGAATTGTGGTTGCGCTCTCATCGAGAATCTTTGAACCGGCTGGAATCCTACGGTTTCCCATAACTACTCGCGCTGGTTTGAAGTTGAAGTTACCACGCTCTACTCCCCGCACCGTCATCGCTGGGTCGTCGGCAATAACAGTCCCGGTTCCGGTAACGATGGCATCACACTCACTTCTTAATTCATGAACACTCTTGCGGGCGCTCTCACTCGTAATCCACTTAGAGGAACCATCTGATGCTGCAACTTTTCCATCGAGTGTTGCAGCAACTTTCAGAGTTATATATGGACGAGCGCTCTTAATCTTTTTTAACCAAGCGCGATTAGTGAAACTAACGTCCGCTTCGAGTAAGCCTGATTCAACTTCGATACCAGCTTCTCGTAATCGATTAGCCCCACCAGCTGCCTTCGGATTTGGGTCGGAGAGCGCGTAGATAACTCTCTTTATTCCGGAGTTAATAATTGCCTCGGTACAAGGTGGCGTCTTTCCATGATGGTTACATGGTTCAAGGGTGAGAATTAGCGTTGCGCCATTTGCTTTAGCTCCCGCAGCTTGCAGCGCAACAACTTCAGCATGCTTGCCGCCATCTTCCCGATGATGAAAACCTTCGCTAACAATTTCACCAGAATCACTCAAGATGACTGCGCCAACAATTGGATTTGGGGCGGTTACGCCTAGGCCTAATTTTGAGAGTTCATCGGCACGGCGCATCGCAGTTGAGATATCTACCAAGATCGCCACCTCCGAAAGATTTCCGGGGTGCGCAAAAGAGCACGCGCAAGGATGCGCGTATTTGTTTCCTCTCATCCGGACTTTAACCGTCGGTCTTGGAGTTTCACCAAGTCCACCGATAGCTGGCTGCTAGCGGGTCGCAGACTTTGACTGCCGGTTCGGAATTACACCGACCCCGGAAACAACAGCGTGAGTCTAGCGGAGGGTTATTGGCCGTTCCAAGCGGCCATCTCAGCCTTAAATGGATCAAGCCCCATTGGTCCAAGATTTAATACATAGGAATGGAACTTCTTAAGATCGAAGTTTGCGCCAAGTCGCTTCTTGGCATCTTCGCGCGATTCCATCATGAAGCGTTCGCCAACTTTGTAAGAGATGGCTTGGCCAGGCCAGCCAAGATAGCGATCGACTTCGCTACGTGCGGAGATGTCATCAAGTAAAGCTCGTTCATGAAGTATCTTGAATGCTGATTCAGCGTTCCAAACTTCACCATTGAAATCCTTATAACCACAGTGCATTCCAATATCAACGATTATTCGCGCAGCTCTGAGGCCTTGGGCAGATAGATATCCCATTTCATAACCAGGATCTTCAAATGCGCCGAGTTCATCCATGAGTCTTTCGGCGTACAGAGCCCAACCTTCACCATATCCAGATACCCATACACGGTTTCGTTGGAAGCGATTTAGTCGTACTGTGTTTACCTTCGTTGTTGCAACTTGAAGGTGATGTCCGGGAACGGCTTCGTGATACCAAGTTGAGACGATATTCCACCAACCAAAAGTTTTTCTTCCCATGGTTGGAAACCACGTCGTACCTGGTCGCGATAAATCTTCACTTGGACCCATGTAGTACGCGGCCGAGGCGCTTCCTTCAGGAGCAAGGCGCGCTTCGCAGTTCTTAATGCGCGGATCAATATCGAATTCTTTTCCATCAAGACGCTCCACCGCTTTTTCAATGAACTCTTTTAATTTTCGGAGGAGTTCAGCTTCGCCTTCTACGGTGTAGCGGGGATCCTTATCGAGGCGGTCGGCCACTTCTCGTAGGGAGGTTGCATCTGGATAGAGGCGGTCGGCAGCTTTCTTCATCCGTGCATTGATTTCACCGAGTTGGGCGATACCCCATTCATATGTGTCTTTTAGATTTAAATCAGCGCCGGTGAAATGGCGTGCCCACATCTTGTAGCGTTCTTCACCAACGCCATCTTTGGGATCAGATTTCGGTGCGTAGGAATTCTTAAGCCAGTTAGCGGTTTCTAAGCAAGCCGATTCGGCGTTCTTAGCAGCCTGGAGGAGTTCGCTATTTGAACCGGTTTGATCAAACTTCTTAGCGACGGTCCGGAAAGCGCCTTTGGAAAAAGTCTCTAGTTGCCCGGCAGTAGCGAGGACTTGGCGCGTGGAATTTACTCTTCCTTCACCGGCAACAGTTTCTAGCGTGGAGCACCAGCCTTTAAGTGCTTCACTAATTGCATTTAGACGCTTCGTTGCATTAGCGGCTGAATCAGGCTTTTCTTTTGGCATCATCTCAAAGACTTGGCGGATTGATGTGACTGGGGATGAAATCAGATTGAAGAGCGCTCTTGATTCATGGCTCTCGGCAAGTCTTAGTTCTGAGGAGAGTCGCTCGGTAGCAACAGCTTGAGCTATTCGGTCATATTCATTTTCCGGGCTCTCCGCTTTAACTTCATTGAGAGTTTTCCGCGTTAACTCTTCGCGAGCTTTTTGGCCCACCATAGAGAAGTCATCTAACTTGTCATCAAAACCTGGAACGCCAAGGAGAGTTGCTCCAATTGGGGTCATCTTGATTCCCTCTTCAATAAAGCTATCGAGAATCTTGGAGATCTTTGTGTCTGGCATTTCTACCCCTCTGTTGGATCGGCTAGTTCAAACTTTCCTTTTCCAATCTGGCCGCGCTTGCGGTACATCTCAAGTTTGGAGCGAGTGTCTTGGATATCTAGATTTCGCATTGTTAATTGGCCGATTCGATCTTCTGGGCCAAAGGCTGCGCTTTCAGTACGTTCCATCGAGAGTTTCTCGGGGTGATATGAGAAACCTTCACCTTCGGTATTGATTATCGAGTAATCATCACCACGGCGAAGTCTCAAAGTAACTGTTCCAGAGATCGTTGAGGCTACCCATCTAGTTAGAGATTCGCGGAGCATCAAAGATTGTGGGTCAAACCATCTTCCTTCGTAGAGCAATCTTCCGAGTTTTCGACCCTCCCCGGCATAGTTGGCGATGGTGTCCTCGTTATGAATCGCAGTAAGTAAACGCTCGTAGGCGATAAATAGCAGCGCCATTCCAGGTGCTTCGTAGATTCCGCGACTCTTTGCTTCAATAATCCGATTCTCGATCTGGTCAGACATGCCAAGACCGTGGCGTCCAGCAATCGCATTTGCTTCACGCATCAAAGCAACAACATCGGTGAAATCTTTTCCATTTATGGCGACTGGGCGACCAGATGCGAATTGAATCTTCACATCTTCACTTGCGATAGCAACACTTGAGTTCCAGAACTTCACGCCCATGATTGGTTCAACCAACTCGATGGAGCTCGCTAACTTCTCTAACTCTTTTGCCTCATGAGTAGCGCCAAGAATATTTGCATCTGTGGAGTAAGCCTTCTCTTTGCTATCACGATAAGGAAGTTTTCTTGCCGTCAACCACTCGGACATTTCCTTACGGCCACCGAGTTCCGTGACAAATTCCCTATCAAGCCATGGCTTGTAGATCTTCAAAGTTGGATTTGCAAGCAGGCCATAGCGGTAGAAACGTTCAATATCATTTCCCTTATAAGTAGAGCCATCTCCCCAAATCGAAACGTTGTCAGAGAGCATTGCGCGGACTAAGAGTGTTCCAGTCACAGCGCGACCAAGTGGAGTGGTATTGAAGTAAACCCGGCCACCGGTTCTTATATGGAAAGCCCCACAAGCAAGAGCAGCTAAACCTTCTTCGACTAAAGTCTCTTTGCAATCCACTAATCGGGCAATCTCAGCGCCATATTGTTTTGCTCTATCTGGAACTGATGCGATGTCGCTCTCGTCATATTGGCCAAGGTCAGCGGTATAGGCACATGGGATTGCACCTTTAGCGCGCATCCAAGCAACAGCGACAGATGTATCTAAGCCACCAGAAAATGCGATTCCAACTCGTTCTCCGATTGGAAGGGTTGCAAGGACAGTGTTCGACATAGAGGGCAAGCCTAACTTAGGCAAGAAGCGTGGCGAGATAAGGATTAATCGACCACTGCTCACAAAGACGCTCGTAATTTCTTCGATCGGCCGAGATTCCAGAGTAAGAAGCCCTAATCATGAGATTTCGTGGCGTGTGATCTATCGAGACAAACTCGACTATATCCGCCTTGTATCCATGAATTCTTAAGAGCTCAGCTCGCAGTGAATCCGTTAATAGATCTGCAAAACGCTCTTTGACGATTCCGTTTCTAAACAACGGTTCCCATTCATGGCCAGCCGGCGCTATTCGCTTATTTAGATCGTGATGGCAGCAGGGCGAAACCAAGATAACTTTTGCCTCGCTCTTTACCGCCCAGGCAAGGGCATCATCGGTGGCAGTATCGCAAGCATGAAGGGCGATGACCAAGGTGGTTTTCGTAACCGGATACTTTGCAATATCAATTGCTACAAATTCGATTTGGTTTGATATTCCTAGTTCTTTAGCAATCTTTGTGTTTCGCGCTCTTGACTCCGGCTTGTTATCTACACCAACGACTCTTACATCTTTACCTTTTATAGATAAATAGCGGTGAACTGCGAAAGTTAGATAAGCGTTCCCACAGCCAAGATCAACCACCGAGATTTCTCTTTCGGTTAATTGGTCAAGTGATCCATCAATAAGATGCAATACCCAAGGCCTTGAAGACCTCATCGCTTATTGGAAGCGCCCGCTCTTTCTTTCGGTCATGATCAACCTCAACTTCGTTAAAGGTAGAGCTCTTTGCGCGGTGGATTTGTAGGGCACCTTGCTTTGTGATTCTGATTGTCAAAGTTTCATCTACTCGATCAATGAGAATATTCGCATACCCCTCATTTAATAACGCCGGAATATTAAGTTCGGATGGCGCGAAATTTTTAGTGAGGTCTTGTTTGCCATCATGATAGACAAACTGCAGTAACAACTTTTCTTTTATCTTGACCGGTCGGATATCGATTCGTTCATATTTGGGGCTATAGGACTTTCGGCGACCCGAGATGATTGCTCGCTTGAGGGACCCAACTTCGCTAATCCATTTCTGGATGCTTTCAAACTCTTCCAAACTCACAAGTTATTAACTATTAGAATGGCAATAGAACGAAAAGCAAAGTAAGCGCTAATGCCAGTAGTGCGCTCTGGGCAAAAATAGTAAGCGCAGTCTTGCGGTCGGCTTTTCTATCTTCTGCACTTTGTACCCGGGTGATATCGCCAAGCTTTCCTAGATTAAAAGTCCCCATGAGGCCATAGGCCAAGCAGAACTTCTTTCTTGACTGGATAAATCCAACAGAGAAGACCATCAGCGGTGCAAAGAGTGACCAACGAGCAGAGTTAGCAGTGTCGGCGGCCAGTAGCCCAGCGAAACTTGTGAGCGTAAGGAGGGCGCCAACTAACGCGACGATTTGGCGGCGGCGAATCTCGGCTTTGCCAAGATTACAAGTGCCCGGGACGTATGAATATGTCATCCGAAAAACTCCTCATGCTCTTCTTCTTCAGCCCAAACTGAGCCGACTTCTTCCTGCTTTTCAAACCAAGAGAGAAAGGAGACGATTCCACGCACGGCAACAGTAATAAGCGTTGCTAATGCGATTATTCGTCGAAGCGCTTTCATAATCTAATCCTAATTACTTTTTGCCAATCTCTCCAACGCCGCCATGGCTGAATTATGTCCGGCAATCCCGCTAACCCCGCCACCTCGAGTAGCTCCGGCTCCCGCTACGAAAATTCGGTCATCAGTTGTTTCAACTCCCCACTTGCCTTGTTCACTCTGAGTTCTCCAAGGCCATGCCAAATCGCGATGAAAGATATTTCCGCGGGGCAGATCAATCTCAGCTTCTAACTCTTGTGGGGTCTTAACCTCAATACAGGGTTTCCCCAATGCATCATTAAGGATTACATCTTCTATCGGTTCAGCTAAGTATCTATTTAGACCAGCAAGAATTCGCTTTGATACTTCAGCTTTAACTAGATCATGATCTCTATCAAAGAGCGAGGCTGGGGTATGTAGCGCAAAGAGAGTCAGAGTGTGATTACCAGCTGCTTGCATCGATTCGCTCAGAATTGAAGGGTCGGTGAGGGTGTGACAGTACATTTCAGAGGGAATTACATCGGGAATCTCCCCCGACTTTGCTTGATGGTATGCCATCTCTAATTGTTTAAAACTCTCATCGATATGAAACGTTCCGGCAAAGGCCTTTTTAGGGTCCATCCCACTCTTTAGTTTTGGTAGTCGCTTAAGCACCATATTCATCTTTACCTGAGAGCCATCTCTAAAAGTTGGGGCTTTGATTCCAGTCAAGCGCTCCAAGACTTTCGGTGCGGCGCCAGATAAAAGGATTTTGCAGCGCAGCTCTTCATTTGTCTTTAGTTTTATATTTACCCCATCGCTAGAGCTTTCAACAGAAGTAACTTCTGTGCCATTTCTTAGTTCAACGCCTAGGGATTTTGCACGCTGTAGCAGCGCTTCAACTAACTTGCCCATCCCGCCCTTTGGTACACGCCACTCACCTGTCCCATTTCCGATTAAGTGATAGAGGAAGCAGATATTGCTGAGTTTTTCGGTGGCGCTAGCAAATGTTCCAATCAGTCCATCAGTAAGCACTATTCCTTTAACCAGATCATCCTTAAAGTACTTATTTAAAGTAACTTGAAGGGGTTGCGCTACAAACTCATCCCAGAGCTCATCACCAAGTAAGGATCTAATTTCATCTTCATTTTTTAGCGGCTCTAGCATGGTTGGGGCCAAGAGTCTGGCTACTTCGCCGATCCGTTGGTAGAAGCGCTCCCAGGCATCGCTATCTTCACGATTTGAGGTGAAAGCAGCAATGGAATCACTAGATTCTTTATCGTAAATTCGATTAATAAGAATTCCGGTATTTCCTGAGGGGGTGTAGGAAGAGACAGTCCTACTTAAAGTTTCGAACTCTAAGTTTAAATCTTCTTTGATCTGGTCTGGAAAGAGCGCCACTAGATATGAATATCTAGAGAGCTTTGCACCGATACCTTCAAATGCATAGACACTTTTAGTAGCGCCACCAAACTCTTTGTTCTTTTCAAGAACAATTACTTTTTTTCCTGCTTGCGCCAAATAACAGGCGGCAACTAGGGCGTTATGTCCACCACCTACTATGGCAACTTCGTAATCGTGGTTCATTTAAAGCGTGCGCAGAATTCGGTTAAAACTCTCTTCGATATTTTCAGCACTTGTCCCAAAGTTCAACCGAGCGAATTGGGCATGTTTAGGGCTATAGAACGAACCTGAATTAATTGCCAACTTACCCTTCTCAAGGATGGCTTTGGTTGGATCTTCGCCCAGGCCGAGATTAGAGAGATCGAGCCAGGCCAAATAACCAAAGTCTGGGATTCGATAACCAATTGCAGGAATCTTGGAATCAATCAGCGCTCTAATCAACTTCCGATTCTCATCGAGCGTCTTTAGCGCTCCATCAATCCAGCTTCTTGATTTATCAAATGCAGCGGTAGCAGCTACAGCACCAAATAGCGATGCTCGAAATGCAACAGAGATTGGCATGGAATTGATTCGATCCTTTAGCGCTTCAATCTCCGTGATGATCATCGCGCACTTAAGACCAGCAAGATTGAAGGCTTTGCTTGCGCTAGTTACGCAGATTCCAACTTCTCGTGCAGTATCGGATACAGAAAGAAATGGAACAAAGCTATTTCCCGGATAAGTGAGTGCGGCATGGATCTCGTCGCTAATGACGATAACCCCATATTGCTTTGCCAAATCCGCTATTCGAGAGAGCTCGCCCTTTGTAAAGATGATTCCAACTGGATTATGCGGACTACAGAGAATGTGAACTTTTGCTCCAGCTTTATAAGCCCGCTCCAGTCCCTCAAAATCAAGGGAATACTCCATACCCTTTTCAATTAACGGCACGTCAACTAATTCTGCTTTTACCTCAGCGACCCAGCGCCACATGTTGTCGTAAACAGGCGAGTTCAGGACTACTTGATCTCCTGGATTAATGAGGGTTCTAATTACTTCTACTGTTCCCACGCCCACATCAGTTGCGATTCGCATTTGGGATACATCCGGACTCCAACCCCAGCGTTCGCTGGAGAAATTCTTAAATGCTTCAAACATTTCTGGGAAAGGTCCGAGATAACCGGTATCGGAACGATCAATCATGTCGCGGAGTGCGGCTTTGATCTCTTCAGCGATTGGGAAATCCATCTCGGCAACCGGGAGCGGTAGGACATCGCTTGGGAATTGGCGCCATTTAACGCTTTTACGTTTTCTTAATTCAGATAATGGGAATGCGCGGACATCATCGGCCATAGGCGTGAGTATGCCACTTGAGTCCAGATTATTAGAAGAAATTTTGAAATTAGCCCTTAACGGAACCGGCGAGAAGGCCGCGGACAAAGTATCGCTGGAGGGCGAAGAAGACAGCAACCGGCACGAGTATTGATACAAATGCACCAGCAGTCAGTAGCTCCCAATCGCCACCTCGAGTTCCGGTCATTTCAGCCAGTCGCACCATTAGTGGCGCAATCTCGCGTTTTCCACCGCCAAATGTAAGAGCAACCAATAAATCATTCCATGTCCATAGGAATTGGAAGATGGCAAAGGATGCAATTGCCGGAACGCTAAGCGGCAAAATAATCTGACGGAAAAGTTTGAAATGATCTGCACCATCGACACGGGCTGCTTCAATTAATTCGCGTGGTAGTTGGGCTATGAAGTTATGAAGCAGGAAGATAGCGAGCGGTAATCCAAACATCGTATGGGCCAGCCAGATTGGGATAAATGTTCCGGTGATTCCAAAACTTGGAATTACCGTGAAGCTTCCAATATGTAGTCCGCCGGAGAAAAGTTGAAGTAATGGAATCAGCGACATCTGGAGCGGAATTACTTGTAGCGCAAAGATTGTGAAGAAGAGGAAATTTCGCCCTTTGAAATCAAACCAGGCAATCGCATAAGCAGCAAAGATTGCAATGGTAATTGGAATGATCGTAGAAGGAATCACGATTGCGAAGGTATTTAAGAAGTATTGGCTTAGTGGTGGCGTAGCGCCTCTTCCTTCAAATAGGACTCTTGTGTAGTTAGTAAAGGTGAATTCAGGATTTGTGAGAACAGTCCACCAGCCCGAGCTATTGATTCCGGTACTGGGTCTAAATGAGGTTACAAAGAGACCTACGGTAGGAATAGTCCAGAGCGTGGCTATCACAATCGCTGTGAAGCTTGCCCAGGGTGAACTTAAGTGAGTCTTTACTGCCTCTATTTCGCTTTTCCGGAATTTGCGGGCCATTAGCGCTCACTCCGTTCTCTTCGGAGATTCACAACGTTATAAGCGACCAATGGAAGAACGCCGAGGAAGAG
>RGJX01000017.1 GCA_010023045.1 Actinomycetota bacterium
ATGAAAGCGAGTAGCGGTAAGAGACCAAAATAATCCGCGTACCGCTTCATCGTTGCCTATCTAGCTAGGAGAACAGTGGGGAGGTAAACCCTCGAATTACCTCCGCACTCTTGAAGAAGTCGCTTAAAGCTTTGGCCAAGCTGGGGTTAGCGTGGCTCTTGCTAGAAGCTGTTGTTGCAATGAAGGGAAGATTGGCTTTGCGTTTTTTGGAACTGCGGGTAGCGCAGCAAAGGCCGTTCGATCATGTTTCTTGGCCTTAACCATTGCATCCAGCCGGATCGGACGCGCGCCACCTTTTAGCCAGAGATTCTGACCCTCATCGCTGTACAAGAATTCTTGCCAGAGACGAGCGGCTGCAGGATTCGGGCTGTTCTTTACAACTGCTTGGGCATAGAAGCCTCCAAGGACTGCGTCACTTGGAACAACTACTCTCCAATCCACTCGACCAGCTTGATCCTTGTACTTGGCATGTAGATAATCCCAGTCCAAGAGAATCGGTGTCTGGCCAGATGCAACAGTTGCTGGAGTTGCTGCAACAGGTACGAAGTTGCCGGAAGCCTTCATCTGTTTCCAGTACTCCAACGCAAAATTGATGTTATTTGCGCCCTTCACGCCCCCACCAGCCGCGACGGAAGTTGCCAGCACTGAAAGGAATGCTGAGTTTGAAGCGGTTGGGTCGCCATTAAGCGCAACTTGATTCTTATAAATTGGATTTAGTAAATCTGCAAAGCTCTTTGGTGGGGTCTTTACGACATTTGCATCGTAACCAATTGCTATATACCCGCCGTAATCGGAGTACCAGAGACCATTTGCTTCTTTGGCATCGTTTGGAATGTCATTCCAGGTGGACACTTTGTATGGAGCCCATAGGCCTTCTTGTGCACCCTGGACTGCAAACTGAAGTCCGACATCTACGACATCTGGCATACGGTCCTGACCCTTTAGGGTACGAACTGCCACCAATTCTTCTGCCGAGCTTGCTTCTGGATCAAAGGAGTTAACTTTGATTCCGTACTTAGCTTCGAAAGCTTTCTTAACTTCGCCATAGTTCGCCCAATAATCAGGGAGCGCGATGGTATTGACCTGGCCCTCTTTCTTGGCCAGTTTGATCAATTCTTTAAGTCCGCCTGCTTCAACAGCAGACTTCGCCTTACCTGGAGCAACTTTCGCAGAAGTTGCTGGAGCGGTTGCGGCTACGAGGGCTAGAGCAATAGCAAGAAGCCCAAAAACCTTGTATTTCCTTGATTTCATTACTGTCCTCACGCTAGTTATTTAGGGGAAGTGGCGTGATTCAATTGAGCAAGAAAATACTTACGGCATCTTTTAAGTAATCTCTTGGTTAACTTAGAGATAAAACACTTCTATCCGCTCTCTGTTAACTTCTCGTTCATCCAAAACTTAAATTAAGGCATCACCAATCCGCCATCGACCGGCACAGTAATTCCTGTTACATAACTAGAGGCATCGCTTACTAGCCAAATCAGTGTTGCTGCTAACTCTTCTGGGTCACCGAGGCGTCCGGCGGGTGCAAACATCTTCAACATCTCGACCATATCTTTAGGCAACTCATCGCTCATCTCAGATGGGAAGAATCCGGGCGCAAGTGCATTTACGCGAATTTTCTTCCTTCCGGTCCATTGCGCAGCAAGATCTCTAGTTAATCCAATTAGGCCCGCTTTACTCGATGCATAAGCTGCTTGAGGTAATCCTTGTGGCTTGATTCCCAAGATACTTGAGATATTTACAATCACGCCACCATCTTTATTCGCCTTCGCAAATGCTTGGGCCATCCAATAAGCGCCCATCAAATTAACATCAAGAACGCTTCGAAATTGTTCGGGGGTCTCTCGCGTTGCTGGTACCGCAGTTCCAACTCCTGCGTTATTTACCAAGATATCTGCTCTGCCAAATTTCTCTATCGTAAAAGCAATTAGCGCATCACACTCTTCTGGTTTTGTTACATCGGTTCGCTTTGCGGCGAACTTACGACCCGCGGCCTCGACCAATTTTCCAGTTTCTGGAAGGCGCTCTTCGCGACGTGCACCTAAAACAACATCAGCGCCAGCTTCAGCGAGCGCCTTTGCAAATGCGACTCCGAGACCTGATGAGGCTCCGGTTACTACAGCGACCTTGCCATCAATGCGAAAGCGGTCAAGAACACTCATCTTCCCTCTCCTAATTTCTGCGAAGTATGCGTACGGTACTCGCATGGATTTCGGCCTAAGCCCCAAGGCAACCGAATATGCGGCGAAACTGCAAGCCTTTATGGATAGCGAAGTTTTTCCGGCCGAATCGATCTATCACGAGCAACGGGCCGCCTTCTTTAAGGCCGGAACGCCGCACAAACTCCCGCCGATTATCGAAGAGTTAAAGAAGAAAGCTAAGGCGCAAGGGCTATGGAATCTTTTCTTGCCACATCTTGACCATCATCTAACTGTTACTGATTATGCGACGCTCGCTGAGATAACTGGTTGGTCTCCTGATATCGCACCCGAGGCAATTAATTGCGCCGCTCCAGATACCGGCAACATGGAGCTACTAGATATGTTCGGCACCGAAGAACAGAAACAGAAATGGTTAGTTCCGTTGTTAAATGGTGAGATCCGCTCCGGATTTGCTATGACTGAACCTGATGTTGCATCAAGCGATGCTCGCAATATCCGCACCAGCATCAATCGCGAGGGCGATTATTACGTAATCAATGGCACTAAGTGGTGGACCACCGGCGCGATGGATGAACGCTGCAAGATCCTCATCGTTATGGGAAAGACCAATCCGAATGCTGAGGAACATAAACAGCAATCCATGATCCTGGTGCCGATTGATACTCCCGGCGTAAAGGTCATCCGGAATCTTGATGTCCTCGGCTATGTCGATCAACATGGCCATGCTGAAATTTCCTTTACCGATGTGAAGGTTCCTGTTTCTAATTTGATTGGTAAAGAAGGCGAGGGTTTCGCACTTGCCCAAGCGCGCCTTGGTCCGGGACGAATTCACCACTGTATGCGCGCGATAGGAATGGCCGAACGCGCCCTTAAATTGATGATTGAGCGCTCCTTAACCAGAACTCCGTTTGGCAAAGAGCTTGCTCGCCAAGGTGTGATCCAAGATTGGATTGCCACCGCACGAATCAATATCGAACAGGCCCGCCTACTCGTTCTAAAAGCAGCGTGGATTATTGATAATCAAGGGGCGAAGGCGGCTCGTAAAGAGATTGCGGCTATCAAGGTTGTTGTCCCTCGGATGGCGCAAGAGATTATCGATCGCGCGATCCAGGCTCATGGTGGCGCTGGCGTTAGCCAAGATACGCCACTTGCTTCGATGTTTGCTGGGATTAGAGTCCTTCGCATCGTCGATGGCCCTGATGAAGTTCATATTCGAGATCTAGCAAAGTTAGAGCTTAAGCCTTACATCTCATGAGCGATCTGACGCCAGTTCGCGATGAAGATGCCTTTGATGTCGCGAAAGTTCATGACTGGCTCTCACGATACATTGAAGAAGGCGAACTACCTGAAGTAAAACAATTTAGAAGTGGCGCTTCCAATCTAACTTACCTCTTGAAATATCCAGACCGAGAGTTGGTTTTAAGAAGGCCGCCTATCGGAACTAAAGCAGTTTCTGCTCATGACATGAAACGCGAGTTCTTGATTCAATCTCGGTTGAAGCCAGTCTATGACTTGGTTCCCACGGTGATTGCGCTATGTGAAGATCACTCAATTATTGGCTCTGATTTCTATGTGATGGAGCGAATCAAAGGAGACATCTTTCGGCGTGATGTGCCTGAAAGTCTTACTAAAGAAGATATCTCGATTATGGCCACAAGTCTTGTTGCCGGACTTGCTCGCCTCCACGATGTTGATGCCACCGTGCTTGCCGAACTAAATAAAGGTCTCGGTTATGTCACTCGCCAAGTTGAAGGTTGGTCAAAGCGCTATCGAAATGCGCTAACTGATGATGTTCCAGATGGCGAAGATGTGATGAGTTGGCTCGCTGCAAATAAACCTGAAGATGTTGGTTCTTGCATCATTCATGGCGATTGGCGGATCGACAATATGGTCTTTGATTTAGATCAAAAAAGGCTAGTGGGCGTGCTTGATTGGGAGCTCGCCACGGTCGGCGATCCCCTTATGGATCTAGGTTCTGCCCTTGCTTATTGGGTAGATCGCGATGATGACCTCGAGTTTGCTTCGCTTCGTCGCCAACCAAGCCATCTTGAAGGTATGCCTACCCGCAGAGAATTTATCGCTAAGTATTTAGAGTTGAGTGGACGAAAGTGCGATGATTTCACTTTCTACGAAGTCTTTGGACTATTTAGGTTGACGGTGATTATCCAACAGATCTGGGCTCGCTATCGAGCGGGACAAACTACAAATCCAGCCTTCAAAGGATTTGGTGTTGGTGTAAACATCCTGATCAAACGTGCGCAAGGATTGATCTCATGAAGGCTGGCCGGATAACTGTCTCGACTCGAAAGTTTGAAGTTAAGGATGTTCCGACTCCAAGCGCTGCTTCCGGAGAGGTTCGGATAAAAGTTGGCGCCGCCGGAGTATGTCTTTCAGATGTTCACTTCATAGATGGAACTTTGAAACCTGGCTATCTAAAAGGTGATGAAGTAACGCTCGGACACGAAGTCGCAGGAACTATTGATCAAGTTGGCCCAGGAGTATCTAGTTTTAAGGTTGGTGAACGAGTTCTCGTAATTGCCGGCGAGCGAAATGAGAAGAACCAGATCACAACCCTTGGTTTTGATTATGACGGTGGTTATGCCGAGTATGTAGTTGCTAAGGAGTCTTTAGTAGTCAAGATTCCTGATGACTTACCATTTGAACAAGCAGCGATAATTCCTGATGCTGTCTCAACGCCTTGGGCTGCCATTTCATCAACGGCAAAGATGAAGGCGGGCGAGAGCGCTGCTGTATTTGGCGTTGGTGGACTTGGAATTCATGCCGTTCAGCTTCTCAAAATAATTGGGTGTAGCAAGGTAATAGCAATTGACCCTCGGCAAGATGCCCGCGAAAAGGCCCTTGAAATAGGGGCTGATTTCGCCTTTGATCCAAGTGATGAAGAGTTAAAGAAGCACCGTGGCTTAAACGCCTGTTTTGATTTTGCTGGCGTTACCCCGGTGAGAAAGCAAGCGCTTTCGCTATTGGGTGAGCAGGGACGGTTGGTAATAGTCGGTATTGCAAACGAACCGATAACTATCCCAAATGACATTGCCTTCACGTATATGAGAACCCAAGTTCTTGGCCACTATGGCTCCGAAGCCCATCACACCAAAGAGCTAGTTGATTTTGTAAAAAGTGGAAAGCTAAATCTTGCTAAATCAGTCTCTGAGGTTCTGCCGTTAGATCAAGCGGCGCTCGCGCTTGAAAAGCTAGAGAAGAAAATTGGCAATCCAATTCGAATTGTTCTAAAGCCATAAAAAAATCCCCGGCTATTTCTAACCGGGGATTCTTATTTACTTCCTAATTAACGCGAACCAGCATCAAACTCATCTAGGCGAACTGCTTCACCTGATCCAGTTGATTCAAATGGCGTGTAGTCATACTCATCGTAAGCGGCATAAACAGCAGCCTTTGCTTCCTCAGTAGGTTCAACGCGGACATTTCTGTAACGAGATAGTCCGGTACCGGCTGGGATCAACTTACCGATGATGACGTTCTCCTTAAGACCTAGCAGCGGATCGCTTCGCTCAGAGAGCGCTGCATCGGTTAGGACGCGCGTTGTCTCTTGGAATGATGCAGCTGATAGCCAGGATTCGGTTGCAAGTGATGCCTTAGTGATACCCATAAGTTCAGGGCGTCCTGATGCAGCCTTGCCACCTTTTGTTACCGCTTCGCGGTTTGCAGCCTGGAAGCGGAGATGATCGACCAATTCACCAGGAAGTAGATCGGTATCACCTGGTTCAAGAACGGTGATACGACGGAGCATCTGCTTTACGATAATTTCGATGTGCTTATCGTGGATGCCCACGCCCTGGGAGCGGTAAACCTCTTGAATTTCATTTACCAAATGGGTCTGGGTAGCGCGCGGTCCGAGAATCTTTAGAACCTGCTTTGGATCAATCGCTCCAACAACCATTTGCTGTCCGACTGCGACCTTCATTCCTTCTTCTACGAGAAGTTTCTGACGGCGCGTAATCGGATAAGCAGTCGCTTCGCCACCATCTTCTGGTGTCACGATGATCTTCTTACCCTTTGAATCTTCAGTAAAGGAGACAACGCCAGCAGCTTCAGCAATCGGAGCAACGCCCTTTGGAGTGCGTGCTTCGAAGAGCTCAACAACGCGAGGTAGACCATGAGTGATGTCACCAGATGCAGTTGCAGCGCCACCGGTGTGGAAGGTACGCATTGTTAGCTGGGTACCAGGCTCACCAATTGATTGAGCAGCGATAATTCCTACCGCTTCACCTACATCAACGAGTTTGCCAGTCGCCATTGAGCGGCCATAACACATTGCGCATAGTCCAACCTTTGAATCGCAAGTCATTACTGAACGTACCTTTACCTCAGCTACGCCAGCGGCAACCAACTCATCAATCACGCGATCACCAAGATCTGCGCCAGCGGCAATGATTGTCTTGCCATCAGCAACAACATCTTCGACAACGATGCGACCATAAATCGCAGTCTCGACATGATCATCGCGAGTTAGTTTTCCATTTACAACTTCAGCGATCTTTAGCGCTAGGCCACGATCTGTTCCGCAATCTTCTTCACGGATGATGACATCCTGGGCAACGTCGCAGAGACGTCGCGTTAGATAACCAGCATCTGCGGTACGAAGCGCGGTATCAGCAAGACCCTTACGAGCACCGTGTGTTGAGATGAAGTACTCAAGTACTGAGAGACCTTCACGGAAGTTTGATTTGATCGGACGCGGAATGATCTCGCCCTTTGGATTGGCTACAAGACCACGCATACCCGCGATCTGGCGGATCTGCATCATATTTCCACGAGCGCCGGAGTAGACCATCATCCAAACTGGATTTGTCCGTGGGAAGTTATCTTCCATCTCCTTAGCGACATCGTTAGTGGCTTGGGTCCAGATCTCGATTAATTCCTGACGACGCTCGTCATCAGTAATCAAACCAAGGTCATACTGGGATTGGACCTTATCGGCCTTATCTTCATAACCAGCCAAGATCTCATTCTTACGAGCAGGTGTAACAACATCGACGATTCCGATAGTTGCACCAGCGCGAGTAGCCCAGCGGAAACCAAGTTCCTTAAGATCATCAAGAACTCGCGCAACGACAACCTTTGGATAACCTTCAGCGAGATTATCGACGATTGCACCGAGCGCCTTCTTTGTAACTTCATGATCAACATATGGGAATCCTTCGGGAAGAATCTCATTGAAGATTGCTCTTCCAAGAGTTGTCTCCTTAGTTACGAACTCACCATTTACATTTACGCGAATCTTGATCTTTGCTTGGACCGCAAGGTTCTTTGATTCATAAGCCATCAAACCTTCAGCGATCGAGGTAAAGCTTCTTCCCTCGCCAAGTTGGTTATCGCGATTTGAAGTCAAGTAATAAAGACCAAGCACCATGTCCTGGGTAGGAGCGGTAAGTGGTCGACCCGAAGCAGGAGACAAGATGTTATTTGAAGACAACATCAAGATACGCGCTTCAGCTTGCGCTTCAGCAGAGAGCGGTACGTGAACCGCCATCTGGTCACCGTCGAAGTCTGCGTTAAAGGCAGTACATACGAGTGGGTGAATCTGAATTGCTTTACCTTCAATTAGTTGTGGTTCGAAGGCTTGGATACCAAGACGGTGCAAGGTTGGAGCACGGTTCAATAGAACTGGATGCTCAGCGATGACCTCTTCAAGAACATCCCAAACAACTGCACGAGAACGCTCAACCATACGCTTTGCGCTCTTGATGTTCTGGGCATGATTCAAATCAACCAAGCGCTTCATTACGAATGGCTTGAACAATTCGAGCGCCATCTGCTTTGGAAGTCCGCACTGGTGAAGCTTGAGCTGTGGACCAACGACGATTACCGAACGACCTGAGTAATCAACGCGCTTTCCAAGGAGGTTCTGGCGGAAGCGACCCTGCTTACCTTTAAGCATGTCAGAGAGCGACTTCAACGCACGGTTTCCTGGGCCTGTTACTGGACGACCACGGCGACCGTTATCGAAGAGCGCATCGACTGCTTCTTGGAGCATGCGCTTCTCATTGTTAACAATGATTTCTGGAGCACCGAGATCAACAAGGCGCTTCAAACGATTGTTACGGTTAATGACGCGGCGATAGAGATCGTTTAGATCGCTAGTAGCAAAACGGCCACCATCAAGTTGAACCATCGGACGTAGGTCAGGTGGAATAACTGGAACGCAATCCAAGACCATCGATGTTGGACTGTTATTGGTGTTTAGGAATGAGTTAACAACCTTCAACCGCTTGATAGCGCGGGTCTTTTTCTGGCCCTTGCCATGCTCAGCGATTTCAGTGAGCTTGTCATACTCAGCCTGAAGATCAAATGTCTCAAGTCGCTTCTGGATCGCAGTCGCGCCCATAAAGCCCTTGAAATAAATTCCATAACGATCGCGCATCTCGCGGTAAAGATTCTCATCACCTTCGAGATCGCCAACTTTTAGATCCTTAAAGCGCTTCCAGACTTCTTCGAGACGATCGAGTTCTTTCTGGGCGCGATCGCGGATTGCCTTTAATTCGCGCTCGCCAGATTCACGAACCTTGCGCTTCTGGTCGGACTTTGCACCCTCATCTTCAAGATCAGCGAGATCGCTCTCCATCTTCTCTTGACGAGTTGCGAGATCGGTATCGCGCTTAGTCTCAATCTTCTTACGATCAGCGTTGACGCGCTTCTCTAGCTTCGCCAAATCTTCTTCGCGACCCTCGGTATCAACCTCTGTAATCATGTAAGCAGCGAAGTAGATGACCTTCTCGAGATCCTTTGGTGCAAGATCTAGAAGATAGCCAAGGCGAGAAGGAACGCCCTTGAAGTACCAAATATGAGTGACTGGGGCTGCAAGTTCGATATGTCCCATCCGCTCACGACGAACTTTTGCACGTGTTACTTCAACACCGCAGCGTTCGCAGATGATGCCCTTGAATCGGACGCGCTTGTACTTACCGCAGTAGCACTCACACTTCTTCTACTGAGCTTGGTTCAACTCGTGACAAGTTGATTCCTAACTCTTCGGCCGTCTTGAATACTTCTTCATCAGTATCGCGCATCTCAATCGCAACGCCTTCAGATGAAAGCACTTCGACATTGAGACAGAGTGATTGCATTTCCTTCACTAGAACCTTGAATGATTCAGGGATTCCAGGCTCAGGGATGTTCTCGCCCTTTACGATTGCTTCGTAAACTTTTACGCGACCAAGAACATCGTCTGACTTAATCGTCAACAACTCTTGGAGCGTGTATGCAGCGCCATAAGCTTCAAGCGCCCAAACTTCCATCTCACCAAAGCGCTGGCCACCGAATTGGGCCTTTCCACCGAGTGGTTGCTGGGTGATCATTGAGTAAGGACCAGTTGAACGTGCATGGATCTTGTCATCAACCAAGTGGTGCAACTTCAAGATATACATGTAGCCAACAGTGATCTCTTCTGGATAAGGCTGGCCGGTGCGACCATCAAATAGTTGCGCCTTTCCATCCTTACTTACAAGACGGTTTCCATCAGCATTTGGAAGCGTTGATTCAAGAAGACCATGAATCTCATCTTCTAGAGCGCCATCAAAGACTGGGGTGGCGACGCGAGTGCCAGAAGATGCGGAAAGTGCGCCGATATTTGAAAGGCGCTCGCTCCACTTCTCATTGGTCTTCTCTACCTGCCAACCGCTCTTTGCAACCCAACCTAGGTGAGTCTCAAGAACTTGACCGACATTCATACGACCAGGAACACCGAGTGGATTTAGAACAACATCGACTGGAGTTCCATCTTCGAGGAATGGCATATCTTCGACTGGAAGGATCTTTGCGATAACACCTTTATTACCGTGGCGACCAGCGAGCTTGTCACCATCTTGGATCTTTCGCTTCTGGGCGACATAAACGCGAACAACTTGGTTTACGCCAGCAGGAAGGTCATAACCATCATCAAGATCAAAGATCTTTACGCCGATTACCTTTCCACCTTCACCGTGGGGAACCTTTAGAGAGGTATCGCGAACTTCGCGCGCCTTCTCACCGAAGATGGCACGGAGCAAACGCTCTTCTGGAGTTAGTTCGGTTTCTCCCTTTGGAGTTACCTTTCCAACCAAGATATCGCCGGGAACAACATCAGCACCGATACGGATAATGCCGCGCTCATCGAGGTCAGCAAGGACTTCTTCAGAGACATTCGGAATATCGCGAGTGATTTCTTCAGCACCAAGCTTTGTATCACGAGCATCAACTTCATACTCTTCAATATGGATCGAAGTTAGAACATCATCTTGGACAAGGCGCTGGGAGAGGATGATCGCATCCTCGTAGTTGTGGCCTTCCCATGACATGAACGCGACCAAGAGGTTCTTGCCAAGCGCCATCTCACCATTTTGGGTTGATGGACCATCAACAATTACTTGGCCAGCTGAAATCTTCTCGCCTTCATTTACAAGAACGCGCATATTCCGCGAAGTTCCCTGGTTTGAGCGGATGAACTTCTGGATTACGGTCTCGTCATAAGTATCAACTTCACCATCATCGCTCTTGATTACGACGCGATCGGAAGCAACTTCGGTGACTACGCCACCGCGGACTGCAGTAACGACATCGCCAGCATCAACGGCAGCGCGGTATTCCATACCGGTTCCGACAAAAGGCGACTCAGCGCGCAGTAGCGGCACAGCCTGACGCATCATGTTTGCGCCCATAAGCGCGCGGTTTGCATCATCGTGCTCAAGGAATGGAATCATCGCGGTAGCAACGGAAACCATCTGACGTGGCGAGACATCCATGTAATCAACTTCTTCAGCTGGAATGTTCTCAACTTCGCCACCACGACGACGTACGAGAACGCGTGATTCTGCGAAACGATTGTCTTCGGTTAGTGGCGCATTTGCCTGGGCGATGATGTGCTCATCTTCCTCATCAGCGGTTAGGTAATCGACTTGGTCGGTTACCTTTCCATTTACAACTTTGCGATATGGAGTCTCAACGAAACCAAATGGTGTGATACGTGCATATGTTGCAAGCGAACCAATAAGTCCGATGTTTGGACCTTCAGGAGTTTCGATCGGGCACATACGACCATAGTGAGATGGATGTACGTCACGAACTTCGAAGCCAGCGCGATCACGAGATAGACCGCCAGGTCCGAGCGCTGAGAGACGTCGCTTATGTGTAAGACCAGAAATTGGATTTGTCTGATCCATGAACTGGGAGAGTTGTGAAGTTCCGAAGAACTCTTTGATCGCCGCAGTAATTGGACGGATATTGATAAGTGTCTGTGGAGTAATCGCCTCAACATCTTGAGTTGTCATACGCTCACGAACAACGCGCTCCATACGAGATAGACCGACGCGAACTTGATTCTGGATCAATTCACCAACAGTGCGAAGGCGACGATTTCCGAAGTGATCGATATCGTCAATCTCAACACGAACTTGCTTACCTAGATCGATAAGCGCCTCGCCCTTATGTAGCGCAACGAGGTAACGAATAGTTCCGACGATGTCATCGATTGCAAGAAGGTTCTTACCAAGTTCTAGCTCGATACCGAGTTTCTTATTCAATTTGAAGCGTCCGACCTTGGCCAAGTCATAGCGCTTTGGATTGAAATATAGGTTCTCGATGAGGTTCTGGGCCGCTTCCTTCGTAGGAGGCTCACCCGGACGCATCTTGCGATAAATATCTAGTAACGCTTCATCTTGGGTTGTGACGGTGTCCTTAGCGAGCGTTTCTTTCATGGAATCGTATTCGCCGAACTCTTCAAGGATTTGGTCGTTGGTCCAACCAAGGGCCTTCAAGAAGACGGTTACCGATTGCTTACGCTTACGATCAATACGTACAGCGACGAAATCTTTCTTATCAATTTCAAACTCAAGCCATGCACCGCGGCTTGGGATGATCTTTGATGAGTAGATATCTTTATCGGCAGTCTTCTCAACTGTGCGCTCGAAATAAACGCCGGGAGAACGAACTAGCTGTGAGACAACAACGCGCTCGGTTCCGTTAATTACGAAAGTTCCGCGTGGAGTCATCAACGGGAAATCGCCCATGAATACGGTCTGGGACTTGATTTCACCAGTTACATTGTTTGTGAATTCTGCAGTTACGAAGAGTGGAGCTGCGTAAGTGATATCGCGCTCTTTGCACTCAGCGATTGTGTACTTCGGTGGTTCGAAGCGATGGTCGCGGAATGAGAGCGACATCGATCCTTGGAAGTCTTCGATTGGAGAGATCTCTTCGAAGATTTCCTCTAAACCAGATTGCTTTGGGATTTCTCCACGATCTGGTCTTTCATTCTTACCAATTCGCGCGCGCCATGCTTCGTTTCCGAGCAGCCAATCAAAACTCTCAATTTGGAGAGCTAATAGATTTGGTACTTCTTGCGGTTCGCGGATCTTGGCGAAAGAAATTCGAGCAGGTGCAGTTGATTTCTGTTTCGCGGCCAAGTTCTGTCCTTCCAAAGTTCGTCACTACTTTTGTTTTTCGGACTTCGTCTTAATTACTCACGCACAGCAAACGTAAGGCCACGGCCGCTATATGCCTGTACCTAGGAATTTGTGCGAAGGGGAAGAGTATCGCCCCGTGGTCGGGCGTGTCCAACTCGGGCCTTATACCTCCCAACCCCAAGAAAAGCACCTACTCAAATTTAGTGCTAAATTTCGCACCTTATCTAACGGAGGTCAAGATGGAAAAGATCCTCACATCCCGCGCGGTTGCCGTTTCTGAGTTCAAACGGGCCCCGAATGAAATTGTTGCTGAAGCAAATGGCGAACCCATCGCAGTCCTTACAAATAACCGGCCCAGCTTCTACGTAATCCCTGCTTCCACTTATGAAAGCTTGATGGAAGTCCTTTATGACCTTGAGTCAGCTCCTCTACTCGAGAAACGATTGGCTGACTACAGGGCAGGAAAAGAAAAAGTTATCAAAGTAAAACTTGATAGCAAGAAAGTTTGAGCCCTTTTGAACTTGGTTTTCTTGAGTCTTCCTATAAAGAATGGAACTTGTTAGATAACTCAATTCGCCAAGAATTCGAGAAGAAATTAATCACACGACTCCAAAATCCAAGGAATGTTGGTTCTGCCTTGACTGGAAATTTGAGAAACTGCTTCAAAATCAAAAGCCACAGGTATGGGTATCGGCTTACTTACTTAGTTGAAGAAGATTCGAATATGGTCATCGTTCTGGCTATTGGTAAGAGAGAACGCTCGGATGTGTACGATAAAACCCTATTAAGACTCTCAAACCTCTTAAAAACTGAAAATAAAGAAACCCCGCCACTGAAGTGACGGGGTCCTTTGGCGGATCTACTACTTAACGGAGACCTTTGCGCCAGCTGCTTCGAGAGCTGCCTTCGCCTTGTCCGCTGTTGCCTTGTCGGCCTTCTCAAGCACAGTTGCTGGAGTCGCATCGACGAGGTCCTTTGCCTCCTTGAGGCCAAGGCTTGAGTTGAGCGCGCGTACTTCCTTAATAACGGCGATCTTCTGTGAGCCTGCATCCTCAATGATGACGGTGAATTCATCTTGCGCAGCAGCAGCTTCGCCGCCACCGGCAGCTCCACCTGCGGCCATGACTGCTACTGGAGCAGCCGCTGTTACATCAAATGCCTCTTCGAAAGCCTTTACGAAATCTGAAAGCTCAACGAGTGACATCTCTTTGAACTGACCCAATAGGTCTTCAGTGCTTAGTTTTGCCATTTCTTCTTTCCTTTTCTCTGCCTTTTTTTGGGCGCCTTGAACTACGCGTTCTCTGGTGTTTCTGGAGTTACTTCAGCTTGCGCTGGTTCTGCAGAAGTTTCTTCCGCTGTTACTTCAGCAGCTGGTGCTGCTTCGGCTACAACTTCAGGTGCTGCTTCTGCAGCGGGGGCAGCTTGGGCAGGCGCAGCAGGTGCACCGGCTTCTGCTTCTCTCTTGATACGAAGTGCATCAAATGCGCGTGCTGCTTTTGCCATAGATGCCTTCATAGCACCAGCAAGCTTGGCCAAGAGAACTTCGCGCGATTCAAGATCGGCGAGCTTCATGATTTCAGCTGTGGTTACTGTCTTACCTTCAAAGATTCCGCCCTTGATAACAAGAAGGGGATTCTCTTTCTGGAAGTTCTTCAAACTCTTCGCTGCGGTTACTGGATCGCCCTTAACGAAAGCGATTGCAGAAGGACCGGCAAGAAGAGACTCATCAACGCTTACTCCCGCTTCTTTCGCGGCAATCTTGATGAGCGTGTTCTTAGCTACTTTGTACTTGGTTTCAATGCCAAGTGAACGGCGTAGCTCTTTGATCGCTTGGACTGTTAGTCCGCGATACTCGGTAACAACTGTCGCATCTGCTCCTTTGAAATCTTCAACGAGCTCTGCAACTGCTGCTGCCTTATCAGGGCGAGCCATCTGGCTTCCTTTCTGTTGATCCCCAGTTCCGCTTATAAATGAGAAAAACCCCGACGCATAGAAACGCGCGGGGTAACCGCTCGAACCTATGCGGGCTGTCTTTCGACATTTACTTCGGACTTTTTCAAGTCCGAGACCAGCAGTCTCTGGTGAGGGGGCAGATATTAGGCGAGTCGAGGCCAAAGGGTCAAAATCACGCTCGCGGCTACTTCTTCTTATAGCCCTTCGGACACTTTGGATTTACACCGGCGTTGGGGTTGGAGTGGATGTCGGCGTCGCAACAGGAGTTGGGGTTGGAGTTGGAGTCACAACAGGAGTTGGAGTCGGCGTCGGTGTTGGGGTTGGAGTCGGCGTTGCTGTGACTACTGGAGCGGGCGTAAATCGAAGCACTCCACGTTTAACAATAAATGTTTGTGAAGGTCCACCTTGTGAGTAATAGATACGCCAAACATTAGGCGAAGTTTCATAACCAGTCGGATCTAAACCTTCTACTCCAGGTCCCGTCAGCATTAAAGGATTTGTCCATTCCAGACCATCCTTAGAAGTACTAACAAAGAGCATCTGGCGGTTTGTGGAAGTACATGCAATATCAGCCATGATCATCACGTAATCATTTGGCTTCGCACGCAAGATCTCGGTATCTACATAACCGTTCTCAAAGCGCCAACCTGGTTCCTTGGTAAATGAAATTCCATCTGTTGAAATATATGACGCAATCTTCTCGGTGCACTTTCCTACAACGGGGCTTTCAACAATATAAATTCGAACCCTTCCATCAGGAAGTAACACGGCATCCGGAACGCCCCAAGCTTTAGTAGTTGATGGCACCTTCATATCCGGAGTAGTTGCTGTCTTCGTACCGATACTCGTGCATCCAGCATCCAAACAAGGAGCTGAGTAAACCTGTTGGTTCGCACCTTCAACCTCTTTGAAATACGCCCGCTTTGTTCCATTCGCAAAGGTGACGACTGTGAAGTCATTACCTAACCGGCCAGTTATTGAGACATTGGTACAAACACCATCATCGGTGCAATCACTTGCAACAGTTCCAGTTGGGCCATCTGATCTCCAAACTCGATCTACGCCATTTAATCTCTCAACATGAGGTGAGACCCCATTCATATTCATCTTTAGATGCAATCCGCCATCCTCGGTCATCGACCATTCAGTAGCGCTTGCACTTTGAAGAGGGAGCATGGAAATCAAAAGCGTTGTTGCGGCGAAGAGAGACCATAGGCGTTTCATAGGTAAAAAATACATTTCTACTTTTAAAAAAGATACCCCGCCACGGAAAGTGACGGGGTTTCTTAACTAATTCAATTACTGAATCGGTGCAGCACCTTCGCGTGCATAGTTGGTATCAAGCGCAACGCCTGGGCCCATCGTTGTGGAAACGACAGCCTTGCGGATGTAGCGGCCCTTGGATGATCCTGGCTTTACGCGCATGATTTCATCAACTGCTGCTGCGTAGTTATCAGCAAGCTGTTCGGCGCTAAATGATGCCTTTCCGATTAAGAAGTGGAGATTGCAATCTTTATCGATACGGAATTCGATCTTTCCGCCCTTGATATCGGTAACAGCCTTAGCAACATCCGTGGTCACAGTTCCGGTCTTTGGGTTTGGCATCAAGCCACGTGGACCGAGGACCTTTCCAAGACGACCGACCTTACCCATCAATTCTGGAGTTGAGACAACAGCGTCGTAATCAAGACGACCACCATTTACCTCTTCAATTAACTCATCGCCGCCGACGATATCGGCACCAGCAGCACGCGCTTCATCAGCGCGAGGTCCGGTTGCGAATACAAGTACGCGCGCGGTCTTACCAGTTCCATGTGGCAAGTTAACGGTGGAACGAACGGCCTGATCAGCCTTCTTCGGATCAACACCGAGCACCATTGAAACTTCAACGGATGCGTCGTACTTAGTTACATTTGTTTCTTTTACGACCTTCATCGCGGAAAGTGGCATGTATAGCTTGCCTTCTTCGACCTTCGCCGCGGCGGCCGTGTACTTCTTACTGCGCTTCATTTCTTCTTCTTTCTGTTAGTGGTGCTTTGAAGTTGTGGTGTTAGCGGACCAGCGCGGTCCTCCCACTTCTTTCTTTTTTATTTCTTATTTAGTTTTTCTTTATTACTAGTCCTTTACGACGATTCCCATCGAACGTGCGGTACCAGCAATAATCTTTGCGCCTTGTTTAACATCATTGGCGTTCAAGTCATCCTTCTTCAAAGTTGCGATGTCCTCGCACTGCTTCCAAGTAACAGATCCAACTTTGTCCTTATGAGGAACAGATGAACCCTTCTCAAGGCCTGCTGCCTTTAGGAGCAAGCGAGATGCAGGAGGAGTCTTTGTGATGAAAGTGAATGAGCGATCTTCATAAACGGTAATTTCAACCGGAATGATTTCGCCCTTCTGCTTCTCAGTCGCGGCGTTGTACTGCTTGACGAAGTCCATGATGTTGACACCATGCTGACCGAGCGCCGGACCAACTGGTGGCGCAGGAGTCGCAGCGCCAGCTTGGATCTGGAGCTTGATAAGTGCTTGGACCTTCTTCTTCGGTGCCATTTCTTTTTCTCCTTCGTCTCTTTCTTAAATCTACTTAAATCTTCTGGACCTGATGGAATGAGAGTTCGACCGGGGTCTCGCGACCAAAGATCGATACAAGAACCTTTAATTTCGCCTGTTCTGGCATGATCTCAGAGATCGTTGCTGGCAGCGTTGCAAATGGGCCATCCATAACGGTGACCGACTCGCCTACTGAGAAATCAACAACCTTGATCTCAGGCTTCAAAGTCTTCTTTAGCTCACGTGGCATCAACATCTTCTCAGCCTCGCTCATTGGTAGCGGGCTTGGGTGATGTGAGTTTCCAACGAATCCAGTAACTCCGGGTGTATTACGAACACAGGACCATGACTCATCAGTTAGATCCATCCGGACCAATACATAACCAGGATAGACATTGCGCTTAACTTGCTTGCGCTGGCCGTTCTTAACCTCGGTTACCTCTTCTTCGGGAACTTGGATCTCGAAGATGTAATCCTCCATATGCAAGGACTGGATACGCTGTAGGAGATTTCCCTTAACGCGCTTCTCATAACCGGCGTAGGAGTGGACGACAAACCAGTCGCCTGGCTTAGCGCGAAGTTCTTCACGGAATGCAGCAACCTCAGGTGATACCTGTTCTTCTTGAACTTCTTCCTCATCAAGTTCAAGCTCGGTATCTACCGGCGCTTCAATTACCTGCTCTTCGCTCATCTCTCCTCCTTCCGTCATATCCAAATTACTCACCAAAAATAAATAGAACTAGTTGGGTAATTCCTAAATCGAAAATCGAAACGACAGCGATTACGAAAGTAACGAACACGAGTACTACCGCCGTGTAAGTCGTCAACATATTTCGTGAAGGCCAGACCACCTTACGAAGTTCATTGAGAACTTGGCGATAGAAAAGAGCAACACGTTGAAAGATGTTTAACTCTTTCTCTGAGTTCTCACTCATTTCGTTCCCTTTCTCTCTCTATCAACTACTGCGCAGGGCAGGAGGGACTTGAACCCCCAACCGCCGGTTTTGGAGACCGGAACTCTGGCCAGTTGAGCTACTGCCCTTCGAGGCGCTTTCAGACATGCGAAAGCATTACCTTTTCATAATCGAATTTTTTTATTTACCCGATCAATCAAGCGCCAGGAGGAGGAAGTGTAGGTGAGGACCCCCAATTAGGTCTAACTCGCCTAAAAGCAGGCTTATGGAAGACTCCCGCCTGTGACAAAAGGGCGAATCTCCGCACGAATCGCAGCCATTGCTGAGTCGGCGACCCTGGCTGTCGATGCAAAGGCGAAGGCGCTAAAAGCAGCCGGCCGCCCGGTAATCGGATTCGGAGCCGGTGAACCAGATTTCCCAACACCTGATTACATCGTGCAAGCTGCAATCGATGCCGCAAAAGTTGTCGCAAATCATCGCTACTCACCAACCCCCGGTCTTCCTGAACTCCGCGAAGCGATCGTTAAAAAAACAAAACGTGATTCCAACTATGAAATCACCGCTGATCAAGTACTAGTTACTAACGGTGGAAAGCAAGCTGTCTACCAAGCCTTCGCCACCATCGTTGATAAAGGCGATGAAGTAATTCTTCCCTCACCATATTGGACGACTTATCCGGAGTGCATCAAGTTAGCTGGCGGAGTCGCTGTTGAAGTATTCGCTGAT
>RGJX01000018.1 GCA_010023045.1 Actinomycetota bacterium
CGCCTTTGAACTAAGCCCAACCATTTCCAGACATTTGTGAGCTGATGCTAAGACGTCAGGAAACTTGTAGGCGTTGCGCCGCAAATCCATGGAGTTTCTTGCTGCAGCATGGGCAGCAAGCCGGACATTTTCTAGCACCGTGAGGTTTGTGAAAACACTTGATGTCTGAAAGGTTCGCGCAATTCCAGCACGGGCGCGTTGGGCGGGGGAGTACTTGGTTATTTCGGTTCCATTAAGGTGAATCGAACCCCGAGAAGGCGCTCTCAAACCAGAAAGTAGATTAAAAAGAGAGGTTTTTCCTGCCCCATTAGGGCCAATGATTCCGAGAATTTCGTTCTGCTCTACTTTGAGAGAAATAGCGTCGAGAATTTTTGCGCCGCCAATTGAAAGAGATAAATCATTTACCTCTAACGCATATTTACCGACGGTCAATTTCACTCGATTCTCTAAAAAGATTTCCTCGTGAATTTTCTTTATTTAGGAGGTCGAACAGGCGGGACTGGAAGGATGTCCCGCCTGTTGCAACGCTATTTCCCTATGCCTTTACGTTGAAAATAGTCTTGACGAGAGAAGGCTTGTAAGAGCCATCTGACGCCTTGTTCAACGATGCTAGGTACATCGGCTGAATCAGATAATGCTTGGTCTTATCAACCGTTGTTTGTCCCTTGATGCCAATGAAGGAGAAACCTTCAAGGTTTGTGATTGCTTTATCAACGTTATATGGAGCAACGTTTGATTTAAGCGCACGAATAATCATCTGGGCGGCATTCACGCCATCTGGAGTGAATAGACCTTCTTTCTTTCCACTTGCAGCGTAGTCAGAGGCCAAAGCCGATGCGATGGCTGACTTTCCTACGCCAGGGAAGTAGCTGCTTGTTAGAACAGCGTTAGCGCCTTCGAAGATCGTGCCCATCACGTTATAAGTGGCAACGTCAGCAAGACCTGTAACAGGACGAGAGATTTGGAAAACTCCCTGTTGACGAAGTGATGTGAACATCGCAGCTGAGTTCAAAGTGTTTGACCAGGCGATGAAGATGTAGCGAGCCTTTGCATCAGCTGCTTGCTTAGCAAATGGTGTGAATTCCGTGGTAGTCATTGGAACTTTGATCTCTTGGAAGGTTGCTCCCTGTGGGGTCAAATACGCCTTCGCCGCGGCGATGTTTCCAAGACCAAAGGCATTGTCCTCAACAAAGAGAAGTACTTTCTGTCCCTTCATTGGACGAAGACCCGCAAGTGGTGCGAAATCCTGCAGTGATGTATTTCCAGAACGGAATACATATTTATTCGCTGCTGTGGTAATTCCATCATTTTTAGCAGGGCCAGAGATATAGAGAGTCTTGTTCTGTTGCGCAAGCGGAGCGAGGCCGAGTGCAATCGCTGATGATGCAGTTCCAGCAATTATGTTATGACCACTACCGACCAACTCTTTAAAGGATGCGATAGCTGAATCAGGTACTCCGCCATCATCTTTCTTGGTAAGAACAATTTTGGCACCGTTAACTTTCATAGTGCCTTTAGTGAAGTAATTAAGTCCCCACTCCAAGCCATCGACGTAAGCGTCACCGTAGGACTTAAGTGGCCCGGAGGTTGAGGTGATTACGCCGACCTTAATATCCGCCGGAGCGGAGCTCGCAGGTGCAGCAAGACCGATTGGTGTTGCGACCGCGATAGAGAGCAGTGCGATACCAACTCTCTTCAACTTGCCGTTCTTCATATTTCTCCTCGAATTAGTGGCTCGACGAGGGATCGAACCTTGCTCTGAGTCTAGTTTTGAGTCTGGCGAAACTGAATAGAACGCTATGTGCTCCTCATAACAAATTTGTATAGTTCCTCAGTGGCGCAGGTGACGCAGGTAAGGCTTCCGGACGAGGAATTTCGAGTGCCGGTGCGCGGCGGTGAGTTAGCGTTAGCGAGATACGGAAGCTCTAAAGGCAAACCAATCCTTGCAATCCATGGAATCACAAGCTCTAACCGGGCTTGGCAGTCGTTCGCCGTTGCGATGGTTCCAAATGGATACACGCTCTATGCCGTAGATCTTCGTGGCCGCGGACGGAGTAATTCACTCCCTGCTCCATTCGGCATGGAAAACCATGCTAGAGATATGTTCGAAGTTTTAAATTTTCTAAAGTTAGAAAAAGTAGATGTTGTTGGACATTCAATGGGCGCATTTGTCGCCGTCGCTCTCCTTGGGATGTATCCCGAAAGAGTTGGACGAACGGTTCTAATTGATGGCGGTCTGCGATTGGCGCTTCCCGCTGGATTCACTGTTGAAATGGTCCTTCCCGTTGTTCTTGGACCGGCGCTGGCCAGGCTACAGATGGTTTTCAAGACGAAAGAGGAATACCGTAACTATTGGAAACCTCAAGCAGCATTCATTAAGGGATGGTCAACCGCTCATGATGAATATTCTGATTACGATTTAGTGGGCCAACCTTCGAATCTAATACCTGCCACCAACCCTGCTGCGGTGGAGGAAGACTCACGGGACTTATTTGAACAAGAGTTGATTGATAAGACGCTACAGAATTTGAAGGAAGAAGTACTGATGCTCCGTGCGGTACGCGGTCTACAGAATGAAGAGACTCCGCTTTATCCGCAACAAGTTCTGGATGCGATCTTGCCGAAATATCCAAAAGTTAAAGTCGTAACGGTTGAAGATACGAACCATTACGACATCTTGTTGGATCAAAGTGGTGCCAATAGATGTGCTGAGCTAGCTTTTGGAGTAAAGGTATGAAGCAGTTAGCAGGAAAGAGAGCCCTAATAACTGGTTCGCTTCGTGGAATCGGATTTGGAATCGCGGAGGTTTTTGCGCGTGAAGGAGCTGAAGTAGTCCTTCATGGGCTAGGGGATGAGGCTTCGATTTCCGCTGCCACCAGTCGAATCAAAGAACTTGGTGCTCCTAAAGTTGAGGTTTTCACTCATGACTTACGGGATTCAAAAGCAATTGAATTGCTAATGAGCGATGTTCTTGCTTCAGGAGCGATAGATATTTTGGTAAATAATGCGGGAATTCAGCACACTGCTCCCACAGCAGAAATGCCGCCAGAGAAGTGGGACGAGATTATTGCAATAAATTTAAGTTCGGCATTCCATACTATGAGAGTTGCACTACCAAAGATGGCGGAACGGGGATTCGGAAGAGTCATCAACATCGCTTCGGTTCATGGCCTTGTAGCTTCGGTAGCAAAGGCACCTTATGTGGCTGCAAAACACGGACTCGTAGGAATGACAAAGGTAGTCGCTCTTGAATATGCAAACGTGGGAAGTCGAGAAAGCGGTGGAGTGACCATCAATGCAATCTGTCCGGGATGGGTCGAGACGGCTTTAATCGAGAGCCAAATCCAAGTGCGGGCAGATAAATTCGGTGGCGATAGAAATCAGGGAATAGCCGATTTGCTAAGCGAAAAACAACCAAGCAAGCGACTCTCAGTTCCCTCCGACATCGGGGAGATTGCGCTCTGGTTATGCAGTAACGCGACTCACAATGTCACGGGAACATCAATTCCAGTCGATGGAGGGTGGACTGCGCAGTAATCCGAAGTCGGATGGTTTTTAACCAACCTGATTTACTGTCAGGATCACGCTTGGAACTTCTGGTCGAGTTGGATTGCTTTGAGCTGGTGAGGAAAGCACTGAAGTTCCAGTACTAGTCCCAGGCGAAATCATCAATTGAACAAATTCATTGGCTGCCATGTTTACAAAGAAGTTCCAGGCTGCAACCTGGCGAGCGCTATTACCAATTAGAAATGTATCCGTGGCTGTCCAAGAAACATTTGAACAAGATCCCGATCCGCTACCCCTACAAAGCCAAATCGTTGTTACATCGGTTCCGGAATCAGATTTAGTTAACTGAAGAGAAAAGGCAATGTTGTACTTACCTGCAAATTGAAATCGAATTTTAGTTGGGTTCCCGAGATCATCATTTTCAATCCCGATGCCGTTGGCAAAGTCTGTGGAATCAAGTTGAATAGCGTGAGCTTGATTGGCTGTGAGCGGGAGAGTGCCAGTATCGAAGAAAGAACCGTAATAGCCAAATCCACCAGGATCACCTTTCTCGCCGCGTTCACCTTGGATCCCCTGCAAACCTTGTATCCCCTGCAAACCTTGTATCCCCTGCAAACCTTGAACTCCCTGATCACCGGTTGCACCAGTCGCACCAGTCGCACCAACAGGACCAGTTGCTCCAGTTGCGCCCGTTGCACCAACCGGACCAGTTGCGCCCGTTGCACCAGTTGCACCAACCGGACCAGTTGCGCCCGTTGCACCAGTTGCTCCAGTATCTCCTTTAACTCCGGCGTCTCCCTTTGGACCAGAGGGTCCAATTAAGGACTTTCCATTTCCCCAAATATTTTCAAAACTTTTTGGGCCGTAGAGTATGTAAGTCTCTAGATCAATATAGAAATCTCCGAAACTTCCGTCGAAGATTGTCGGCACACCTATTCCGCTTAAGATTCCAGGGCCCCTTGCCCCCGCTTGACCCGTCAGATTTATTGGCAATCCCCATAAACCATTTCTCCTTGGTCCGTAGATTTGGTTCGCCGAAGTATCCAAATAGAAATCGCCATCATGACCGATCGTAAAGTCAATGGGAGATCTGCTTCCCGAGTGAACAATCGATATCTCCGAGTCACTAAGTGGCGGAATCACGATGTTGACTAGTCGTTCACCCTTTTTACATTTCAAAGTTTGCTGAGAAACTAACCTTGCTTTGCCGGTTTTGACATTCACACAGTTTCGAATCGCTTGTTCTTCCGATGCAATCGACGCTGCGTTTGGCGGAGCTAGAAGCGTTAAGAGCGCCAAGATTAAGAGACGCAATAATGCAGTTCTAGCCACAGAGTAGAAGGTACTTAAGAAGATAAGAGCTTTTGAGGTTCCTTTAAATATTGCGACTTTCCCGCGACAAATGCCGATAGATTTATCTTTATCTTGATAATCTCGTGAGATGAAACTTCCTCAAAAAATCCTGATTTTTTTACTCGCCTTAGCACTCATCGGCATTTCTTCTCCCGCCAAGGCAGAGTTCAGTTATGTTTATCCAGTCTCTGGATGCAAGACAGAATTTCCTTGGTATCACCATGATTATCCAGCAGCTGATATAAAGGCTCGAATGGGTTGTGCCTTTGTCGCGCCAATTGGTGGCGTCGTTCAAGATGTCAGCCGCAAAGATTTGTGGAGCGGAAAGACAAACCTTGGAAAAGATAGAGGAGGACTATCCGTTTCGATTATCGGCGATGACGGAGTTCGTTATTACGGATCGCATCTATCGAAGGTCGAAGCGAAGATAGAACCGGGTGTTCGCGTTGAAGCGGGCCAGAAGCTTGGCGAAATCGGCAGATCTGGAAGTGCAAGAGGAATTCCAAGACCACATCTTCACTTTGGAATTTCTTATCAAACTCAGCCAGGGGATTGGGAAGTTCGTCGTGGCGCAATTAAGCCTTGGAAATACCTAGAGGCTTGGAAGAAGGGGGAGAGTCTCTCTCCGGTGAAGGAAGTAGAGCGCGCTAAGAAGCGCGCTGGCAAATAAAAAAGCCCCGGGTTTCCCCGAGGCCTTTTTGAAGAAAGTGGATTTAGTTAGCAACCACTTGATCAGCCTGTGGACCCTTTGGGCCTTGGATGACTTCAAATGAAACGGACTGTCCCTCTTCGAGTGACTTGTAGCCATTTCCTTGGATTGCTGAGTAGTGAACGAAGACGTCCTGTCCGCCGCCATCTACTGCGATGAAACCGAAACCCTTTTCAGAGTTGAACCACTTTACTTTGCCTGTTGCCATGTAGCTTTATTCCTTCAGTCTTATTGGGACAAACGAGATTTTCTAGCTTGTCAGTCTTCCCGTCTTCCAGACCAAACAAGCACAAGCAAGCGGTTTTCGAAAAGCGTTGGACTAGCGAGAAGCCTACCTTGATAAATGGCGCTCAATAACCCTCAGTTTTTCCTATGGACAACCGCTAAATAAGAGGTGAAGAATGCGTTCCCTATATTGAAGTTAGGCAGATGGGCTGGGGAAGGTCGCATCTGCTTGTAGATGCGGCTTGCTACCTCAAGGAGCTGCTATGAAGACGTTGCCGAGCGTTGGTTTCGGTCCTACCCACGGATACCTCTATATCCATGCTGCCCCACGGGCGGTTCTCAAGAATCTTGAGTGGGGGATGGCGGAAGTTCTACAGATGCCAATTTCTCTTAAATGGGAGCCCCAACCCTTATTAAGTGGATCGTATAGAAGTGAAGTCTCATGGAACGGACTCCAAGGAACCGGTTCGAAGCTCGTAAGCACTTTGAAGGGTTGGCATTACATAACATTTGAATTGTTTGAATCTTCAAGTCAAGGAAGCGATGGATCGCTGTATATGTTCACACCCGAATTGGGATTGTTCCGCGGCACAGTTAGTCCAAATGGCGATTTAGTGATCAATGAAAACCAAATACAGAAAACTCTGAGCGAGAATTTAAATCCAGTAATAGCGCTTGAGGGAATTGAGAATCTATTGGGAAAGAAATGGGATGAAGCGCTTGATCCATATCGCCATTTATCTATGGGTGGCGAAGATATGGATGCTAGGCTCTCGGTATGAACGGTGAGAATTCGCGCGAAAAATCAATTGCCTTAATTATTGCTGCCGCAATTGTTGCGCTTGCGATGGGCTTAGGTCTTTCCCAAGTAGGCAAAGGTTTTGCTTCAAGGTCGAGTGAAGGAATCACCGTAACTGGATCGGCTCGAGTTGATGCAGTCGCCGACAAAGTCGTCTGGCAACTAAATGCCGAATTTGTCTCACCCACCCAGAGCGTTGCAGTTGCTCGAGTTACTTCATCGGTTGAGTCAATAGTTAAGTATTTGGTTGATGGCGGGATTCCAAATAATTCAATCGAGTTTGGTTCTCTATCTGCTTATGGCCAAGAAGAGTGGTCAAATGGTTCAAGCACGGGTCGAATTGCAAGCTATCGCGCTTCCAGAACCGTCACAGTTCGAACGGAAGATGTGGCTAGAGTGAAAGAGTTGAGTACAAATATTGGTTCTCTCCTTGAGGCTGGAGTTAGCGTTTCGAATTATGGCCCCCAGTATTACGTCTCAAAATTAAATGAACTTCGCCCCGAATTATTGGAGCAAGCGGTAAAGGATGCCCAAGTTCGCGCCGAAGCTATTGTGGCTGCCACAGGTGGCGAAGTAGGCAACATAATGAGCGTTAGATCTGGTCCTTTCCAAGTCACCTCACCAGATTCAGTCGATACATCGGCTGGTGGCTTCTACGACACCTCAACTATTGATAAGACGATAACTTCGACCGTGACGGTGGTTTTCAAAGTCAATTCGTAGTTCGGTTCACAAACCAAATCTGAACGCTAAATGGCGCTACTGCCGTTTTATCGCTTGGCTTACAGAGCTGTGGCTCTAAGTCGGCTATTTGTTTTGCCGAATCAAAGACGGTTCTAAAGCTATCGCCCCAGGTCTGATTGGGGAGTATTACGTCTAACGCCTCTGGGGCGCTATTTAGTATTACAAAAAGACCTTGTTTATGGGATGCATCAATTAGGAAAGCTAAATGGCGTGATGAATTATCTTGCCAAGTATGAGATGTCATCTCAAGGCCATCTTTATTAAACCAGGCTAAGTCCTTCCGCTTAGTTCCTTGGTCGAGCGCTCCGGTAAAGAATTCTTCGATTACTTCTGCCATGTAAGTAGTGCGAATTTTTGAGAGCGAACTAAGAGTTTCAAGTAAATCATTCTCTTTTTCAAAACCCTGCCAATCAAGGGCCCACCCCCCAGCAAAATTCTCGGGTGCATCCCAAGCAAGATTGGGGTTTAGCGAATAGGCATTATTTGAACCAGATTGCGAGCGAGCGACTTCATCTCCCATTGTTAGCATTGGCACTCCGGATGAGATCATGAGAGTTGCCAAGAGAGATTTCTTAAGTGATGCTCTTATCGCAGAGATGTCCTGATTTTCAGTTGCACCTTCAACGCCAACGTTCCAAGAGCGATTCTGGTTGCTACCGTCATTATTTCCCTCTTGGTTTATCTCATTATGTTTCTCTTGATAAGTGACCAGGTCATTTAGAGTAAATCCATCATGCGCCGTGATGAAATTGATTGAGCTAGTTGGTCCGCGAAAGTAGAAAATGTCATTTGAGCCAGCAAGGCGCGATGCCAGATCAGATACGCCATTGCTATGGCCGCGAGCAGAATCCGCTAGCCAGAATTGGCGGACTGCGTCGCGATAAGCGTCATTCCACTCCCGCCATGGATATGGGAAATCACCTAGCGCATAACCGGCGGTATCCCAGGGCTCGGCAATCAACTTCCGCTCGCGCAGAATCGGATCTGCGGTCAGCGATGAGATTAACGGGCCGTAAGTGTCTATGCCGCCATTTCTTGCCAGAGCCGTTGTGAGATCAAAGCGAAAACCATCAACTCCTATTACCTCACTCCACCAATGAAGCGAATCAATAATCATGCGAGTGACGAACGGTCTTCTAGTGTCTAGAGTATTTCCGCACCCAGTGACATCCTCATATTGATCATCAATCAGATGACGATAGAAAGTCTTGTTATCAATTCCTCTAAAGGAGAGAGTGGGACCCGACTTACCTTCTTCAGCGGTATGGTTGTAAACCACATCTAAAATGACTTCAATTCCGGCGCTATGAAGGGCGGCGACGCTTTCCTGTAACTCTTGAATTGGATTATCGGTCGCTGCATAAGCCAGGTGTGGCGCCGAGAAGGCGATTGGGTTGTACCCCCAATGATTAACTCGACCACGAGCGCGAACTGAAGTCTCACTTAAAAAATGATGGATTGGTAAGAGTTCAATCGCTGTAACGCCCAAATGTTTTAGGTGTGCGATAACAGATGGATGTGCAAGCGCTTTGTATGTCCCACGTTCGCTCTCGGGTATCTCAAGATTTCTATAAGTAAGCCCTCTTACATGAGCCTCATAAATCAAAGTCTTATTCCAAGGGGTATTCGGTCGATTTATCTCCCTTAAATGTTCTCCGGTAACTACAGAGAGCGGAACAAATGGCGCAGAGTCTCGATGATCTTGAATTTCTAGTGTGCCATTGCCTAATTCATCAATTGCCGCATGTCCGAAAATCTCTGGAGCGCCAACTAAATCACCTGAAAGTTGGTGCGCGTAAGGATCGATAAGAAGTTTGTTTGGGTTGAAGCGCCATCCTTGATCAGGGCGCCAAGGTCCGTAAACTCGATAGCCGTATCTCTGGCCCGCCTTAACTCCAGCGAGATAGCCATGCCAGATCGGTCCATCTCTATGGGCGAGCGAGAAGCGGGTTTCAGTGAGTTCACCGCCAACCTCGTTGAAGAGACATAGTTCAACGGCATCTGCGGCAGGGGCCCAGAGCGAGAAATTCGTGCCCTCAGCGGTAACGACTGCGCCTAAGACTCGGGGATCAGCTGGCCTCACTTTGGTATCCAACCACTAGGGCGGGGTCGAAGTGAGTAAGCCCAATTGGAAGGGTTGGTTACTCGCCAGTAGCATCTGAGTATGAAGATCGCGATCTGCGTAAAGCAAGTTCCAGATTCGTGGGCCGAGAAGAAAATGGTCAACGGTCGCTTGGATCGCGAGAGCGTTGATGCGGTCTTAAATGATTTAGATGAGTACGCAATAGAAGAAGCGCTTCGCATAGTAGAACCTCTCAATGAAGGCAAAGAGAGCCCGGAGCACACAATCACTCTCATATCAATGGGGCCAGAACGAACCACTGAAGCGATTCGAAAAGGTTTATCAATGGGAGCCGATGGCGGAGTCTTAATCAGCGATCCAGCTCTAGCTGCTTCGGATGCGGTAGCGACTTCAAAAGTACTTTCAAAAGTTATTAAGGATGGTGGTTTTGATTTAGTTTTCTGTGGCACTGAATCCACCGATGCTCGTATGAGCGTCATTCCAGCGATGCTCTCCGAATCACTCGGTTGGGCACAGCTCACTTTCGCAGGTTCGGTCAAAGTTGATTCAAGCGCAAAGACTGTTGAGATCGCGCGCATGACTGAAAGTGGCGTCGAAACGATGTCTGCCGCTCTTCCTTGCGTAGTAAGTGTTATAGAGAAGATAAACGAACCGCGCTATCCATCATTCAAAGGAATCATGGCGGCGAAGAAAAAACCTATCGAAGGTAAAACGCTCGCCGATATCGGAATTGATTCTGCATCAGTAGGAGCAACCGGCGCTTGGAGCGAAGTTCTCGAAGCCCAACCACGACCACCGCGCGATAAAGGCATAAAACTTGAGGATTCAGGTGATGGCGGTACGAAGTTGGCGGATTACTTGCTGGAAAAGCGGCTGGTATAGCTATGACAAAGATACTTTTTCTTGTCGATCACGATGGTACAAAAGTCGCCAAAACACCAGGTGAATTGGGCACTTTTGCTAAACGGGCTGGAAGTGCAGTCGGAGTCATTCTCGCCAATAGCGGAGCGGGAGATGCGCTCGCAGCACAACTTTCTGGAGCTGATATTGATCGATTGATAGTTGTAGAAAATGACGATATTGCAAAGCATGGAATCGCTGCTGCCGTCTCCGCCTTTGCTCAAGTGGTAGCAAGTGAGAAACCAGAAGCGATTCTTGTTGCATCTTCGGCACGCGGAAAAGAAATTGCTGGACGGCTAGCGCTTCGAATTGCCGGTGGAGTGATTACCGATGCAATCGACTTCCGTAGTGATTTATCAACCACCCAATCTGTATTCGGCGGATCATTTACAGTAAACGCCAAAGTCAAAGTTGGAACACCAGTCATAACTATTCGACCTAGCTCGATTGAAGCGGGTGCGGCTAGCGCAGCCCCGAGCATTGAGAAGTTCCAAGTCACAATTGAAGACAAAGATAAATTAGTTACTATTTCAAATTCCCAACCACCAGTAAAAGGTGGCCGACCTGATCTAACTGAGGCAAAAATTGTTATCTCTGGTGGACGTGGCACAAATGGAAACTTTGCGGAAGTTGAAGCGATGGCAGACCTCATCGGAGCAGCAGTTGGAGCATCACGTGCCGCAACTGATGCAGGTTGGTATCCCCATACTCATCAAGTTGGTCAGACTGGAAAGACAGTCAGCCCACAGCTTTATATAGCCTGCGGAATTTCAGGTGCGATTCAACATCGCGCAGGTATGCAGACCTCAAAGACCATCGTTGCAATAAATAAGGATCCAGAAGCGCCCATCTTCGATCTTGCTGATTTTGGAGTTGTCGGCGACTTATTTGCCGTGCTCCCACAGGCGCGCGAGGCGCTCAAGGCAAAACGCGCATAACTTGCTCGTCACTGCTGCGCTTTAGAATTAACCCATGCCGCGCGTCTATTTTGATAATGCTGCCACCACGCCGATAAATGACGTGGCGCTCCAAGCATTTGTCGATCAAGCCCGCGAGCTCGGCAATCCCTCGAGCCTTCATGGTTATGGGCGAGAAGTTCGTAAGAACCTCGAAGAAGCGCGTGAGCGAATTGCATCCTTGGTTGGATGCGAGGCGAGCGAGGTAATTTTTACCGGAAGCGGAACTGAGGCAAATAATCTTGCGATTAAGGGAATCTTTTGGAAACGGCGAAGCGAGGATCCCAAACGTCGGGTAATAGTCATCTCCACCTTTGAGCATCATGCAATTCTCGATCCCGTCCATTGGTTGGCCGAAGCTGAAGGCGCCGAGGTGATTGAAGTCCCCGTTACGCGGGAGGGCTTTATAAATTTTGAGTTTCTCAAGAGCGCGATTGAAAACCGGAGCGACGAGATTGCTCTTGTAAGCATCATTCATGCAAACAATGAAGTTGGAACGATCCAACCTATAAGTGAAGTTGTGAAATTAGCTGAGAGGTATTCAATCCCAGTACATACTGATGCGATCCAGAGCTTTGGAAAGATCCCGCTAAATTTTTCCGAACTTGGGCTATTTGCGATGACGATAAGCGCCCACAAGATTGGTGGCCCAGTCGGCGTAGGTGCGCTAATTCTCAAGCGGGGCGTTGATGTAACCCCACTTCTACATGGCGGCGGACAGGAGCGAGATATACGTTCTGGAACTGTGAATGCCGCAGCGATAGTCGCATTCGCATCTGCAGCTCAAGTTGCCGTAAGGAATCGCGAAAAGAATTCTCTCTATGTCGCATCTCTGAGAGATTCACTCAAAGAGACCATAAAGGCTGATGTTCCGGATGCAATCTTTAATGCTAGTGAAGGGGAACACCTTCCTGGAATTTTGAACGTTCGCTTTCCTAACACTGAGAGCGATTCATTATTGCTGCTATTTGATGGCGAAGGAATTGCCTGTTCGACTGGCTCAGCTTGCTCCGCTGGAGTACAACAACCAAGCCACGTGCTCCTTGCGATGGGATTGAGCGAGAGAGAAGCTCGTTCTTCGCTTAGATTCTCACTCGGAGCTGAAAATTCTCGCGCTGATATTGATTATTTCCATACCTGCATCAAGAAAGTTATCGAGCGCGCGAGGGCTGCATACCGGAGCACTGCATGAAATTAATTGCAGCAATGAGCGGAGGAGTCGACTCTGCCGTCGCTGCGGCGCGCGCTAAAGAGGCTGGCCATGACGTAATTGGCGTTCATCTCGCGCTATCGAAAAACCCTAAGAAGTATCGCTCTGGCGCTCGTGGCTGTTGCACTATTGAAGATTCGCACGACGCCCGTAGAGCCGCAGATCGAATCGGTATCCCGTTCTATATCTGGGATATGTCTGATGAGTTTCATGAGAACGTCGTTGAGAACTTTCTCTCTGAGTATGCAAGCGGTAGAACTCCAAATCCATGCCTGCGCTGTAATGAGAAGATAAAGTTCGCAGCTGTTTTAGATCGCGCAAAAGCTATGGGATTTGATGGCGTGGTAACTGGACACTACGCAACCACAAAGGAGAGCGATTCAGGAAGATTGCTCTATCGTGCAATAGATCCTCTAAAAGACCAGTCATATGTCTTAGCTGTTTTGAATAGGGAGCAGCTCCAGGGAGCGTTCTTTCCCCTCGGTGACACAACTAAAGAAGATGTCCGCAAAGAAGCGTCCGCGCGCGGTCTAACTGTTGCAAATAAGCCAGATAGCCATGACATCTGTTTTGTTCCTTCTGGTGATAACGCCGGTTGGTTGCGTGATCGTCTTGGAAGTGAGACTGGGCCAATAGTTGATGAATCAGGAACCAAATTGGGCGAACATAAAGGTGCCTACACCTACACAATCGGCCAGCGTCGCGGATTGGGAATCACAGTACCGACTCCCACTGGTGAACCGCGCTATGTACTTCGCATTGAACCGAAGAGCAACACGGTTGTTGTCGGCGAGAAAGAATCCCTTGCAATCAAAGAAATTAGAGGTGAGCGCGCAATTTGGTGCGGTCCAGCGGCAAAGGGCGAAAGAGTGCGCGGTTTCGTGCAAGTTCGAGCGCACGGAGAAGCGCATCCCTGCACTTATTGGAGCGATGACGAGGGCCATGGATTGCATGCGGAGTTAGATGAACCGATCTTTGGCTTAGCAACCGGCCAGGCCATGGTCATATATGACGGAGATCGAGTTGTTGGATCGGCAACGATTGCGGACACAGCATGAGCGGGAGAGGTGAATCTGAAGTACGCCGGCGAATGAGCGAACTAGCTGAAGAAATTCGCGATCACCAATATAGATACTACGTTCAAGATAGGCCGACCATCACTGATGCAGAGTTTGATGCGCTCTGGCGAGAGTTAGAGAAATTAGAAGGAAAACATCCCGAACTTCGCGATCCAAATTCGCCCACCCTAGAAGTAGGAGGCGGTTTTGCAACCCACTTTACCCAATTTGATCATCACGAAAAGATGATGAGCCTTGACAATGTCTTTAGCTCCGATGAGTTAGAGGCCTGGTTTGAGAGAGTGAAGAAAGAAGATGATGGTTCGGCAAAGAGTTGGCTCTGCGAACTAAAAGTTGATGGACTCGCGATAAATCTCATTTACGAAGAAGGAAAATTAGTGCGCGCGCTTACGCGAGGTAATGGCACTACCGGTGAAGATGTGACGGTAAATGTCCGAACAATTAAAGGAGTACCAACTTCTCTTAAAGATGCTAAGCCGCCAAAACTTGTGGAGATAAGAGGAGAGATTTATTTTCCACTCGAAGCATTTAACGAACTAAATGAAAGTTTAGAAGAGTCTGGAAAGACCACCTTTGCCAATCCGCGAAATGCCGCAGCCGGATCTTTGCGCCAGAAAGATCCAAGAGTCACCGCAAGTCGACCTCTATCTCTGATTGTCCATGGGGTCGGCGCAGTCCAGGGTCGTAATTTTGCTACCCAGAGTGAGGCCTATGAACTCTTGAAGAGCTGGGGACTTCCAACTTCGAATCGTTATCGCGTAGTCACCTCTCGAGCGGAAGTGAGAAAGTTTGTCGATTACTTCTTGGAGCATCGACATGATGTTGAGCATGAGATAGATGGCGTCGTTGTGAAGGTAAATGAACGAGCAGCACAGCAAGCTATCGGCTCAACTTCTCGAGCACCTAAATGGGCAATTGCATATAAATATCCACCGGAAGAAGTCACAACAAAACTCATCGATATTCGCGTCAGCGTGGGACGTACCGGAAGAGTCACGCCATTTGGATTTATGGAACCGGTTCGAGTTGCAGGCTCTACTGTCACAAATGCAACGCTGCACAACGTTGAAGAAGTCGAGCGCAAAGGTGTCTTGATCGGTGATGTCGTAGTACTTAGAAAAGCTGGTGATGTAATCCCAGAAATTCTTGGACCGGTAGTTGAACGAAGGACGGGTAGCGAGCGGAAATTTGTGATGCCGAAGAAATGTCCGGAATGCGGAACTTCATTGCGCGCCATGAGCGAAGGGGATGTTGATATCCGCTGTCCAAACTCGCAGTCTTGTCCAGCTCAACTTAGAGAACGTATCTACTACATCGGCTCAAGAGCAGCCCTTGATATCGATGTGCTCGGATACGAAGCCGCTCAAGCTTTGTTAGATTCGAAATTGATTTTCGATGAAGGTGACCTCTTTTCTTTAACCGAGAACGACTTAATGAAGTGTGAATTCTTCAAGAAGAAAGATGGCAAGATTGCAGCCAATGCCGAGAAACTTCTAATTGCTTTAGATGCGGCTAAGTCTCGACCCTTGTGGCGAGTACTCGTCTCGCTCTCCATCAGACATGTCGGTCCAACTGCAGCCCAGGCACTTGCGCGCGAATTTGGATCTCTTGATGCAATCGCTAGCGCTTCAACTACAGAACTGTCGGCAATCGATGGCGTAGGCGAAGTGATTGCGGTGAGTATCCAGGATTGGTTTGCTGAAGATTGGCATAGGGAGATAATTGAAAAGTGGCGCTCTGCTGGAGTGACTTTTACACAAGTTGGAATTGCTTCAAAACCTCAAACTCTGGCCGGTAAGACGATTGTGGTTACTGGCTCGCTAGAGAATTTCTCTCGGGATGGCGTAACGGAGGCAATAACAGAACGGGGCGGTAAAGCGGCTTCCTCAGTTTCCAGTAAGACTGATTTTGTTGTGGTCGGTGATTCTCCTGGCTCTAAGGCGAAGAAAGCTGAGGAATTAGGAGTTCGGGTAATAGGGGAGCGGGAATTCATGACTCTATTGGAGAAGGGTGAGCTCTAGCAGTTATTATGCGTTCCATGTTAAGCCGATTTGTTTCTGAGCGAGCCGTTGAACTATTTAGCGAAACTGGTCGAGAGCTACCCGCTCACCCAGTCTTCTTTGGAGCGCTCGCCTTTGGAATATTGATGTTACTTCTCTACTTAGTATTGAGACTTGATAAAGATTAAGAACTGCGCGCTCTTCGGTGGCACTTTTGATCCATTCCATAATGGCCACTTACATCTAGTTAAATCTCTATTAGCCGCAAAGAAATTTGAGAATTTAGTAGTGATTCCCTCGGGCAATCCCTATCAGAAGAGTGGGTCGGCTTCTGCCTCAGATCGGCTAGCGATGACAAAATTAGCGTTAAAAGATCAAGCGGTGGCTATAAGTGATTGTGAGATTGATAGAGCGGGCCCTTCGTACGCGGTAGATACCATCAAAGAGATAAAGGATTCAATTCACGCAGATAAATACACCTGGGTTTTAGGAAGCGATGCTTTTGCTGGGCTGGCATCTTGGAATAGATTTCAAGAGTTAACGGAATTGGTCGACTTTCTTGTAGTAATTCGCCCAGGCACAGGAGTTATAAGTGGGATACCTGGCGTTAGATTCGAAAAAATTGAAATCGATGCGCTAGACATATCAGCCACCGAATTGAGGAATCGCATCAAGCAAGGGGAAGATGTAAGCCCCTATCTTCCAGTAAGTGTCCTTTCGTATATAAGGGAGAATCACCTATATGGCGCCGCGTAACTCCACTCTTGTAAACCTAGAGTGCGCTGCTGCAGCCGCGTTAGAAAAACTTGGAAGAGATCTAGTAGCGATTGACCTAACTGAACAGATGGTCTTAAGCGAGGTTTTCTTGCTAGTGAGTGGCGCGAATGAGCGACAGATAGAAGCTATTGGCGATGAGGTTGAATTGAAATTAGCTACGCTGGGCGAGAAGCCACTCCGACGTGAAAAATCAGCGCATTGGATTCTGCTTGATTATGAAGATCTTGTTGTTCACATCCAGACTGATGAGATCCGTCAGTACTACATGTTGGAACGATTATGGAATGACTGCCCCAGGATTGAACTAAAAGCAGTTATAGAAGATGAGAAGCAGAGGGCAAGAAACTAGAAATGAGACAGCGGATAGTTTTGTGGCGCCATGGTCAGACCGATTGGAATCTCCAGAATCGCTTCCAGGGGCATTCCGATATTCCATTGAATGAAACGGGACATGCTCAAGCACGAAGAGCGGCCCCTCTATTGATGGGTCTTCGACCAGAAAAGATTGTTTGCAGTGATTTGATCCGCACCCAGCAAACCGCAGCTGCGCTGGCAGATATCGCAAAACTCCCAGTCCATATTGATGCCGGGCTTCGTGAAACAAATGGTGGAAAGTGGGAAGGACGCACTGGCGAAGAGAATCGTGCTGATGACTACGAACGGTTTGTAAATTGGTTAGATGGTAACGATGAGCCGGCCGGCGACACTGGTGAGCGGCGAAGTGAGATTGCCGAACGGGCCGTTGCCGCTATAAGTCGAGCGCTCGAACCTTCACTATCAACACTTGTCGTAGTCACACATGGTGGAACGGCAAGAATTGTCATTGGAAAGATGCTCGCACTACCAATGAATCAGTGGGCAACAATTGGCGGACTTTCAAATGCTTCTTGGTCAATTTTGGAAACTGGCCATCACCGAAAAGGCTGGATTTTGGTGGAGCACAATGCCGGTTCGCTCCCGGAACCGATTTATGGAGAAGAAAGCGGCGCGTAATTGTTGTAAGGTGCCCATGTTTAGGGGCTATGGCGCAGCTGGTAGCGCACCTGCATGGCATGCAGGGGGTCAGGGGTTCAAGTCCCCTTAGCTCCACAATTTAGATAAACGATTACCGGGTAAGGCAAAGGAATTTAGAAATGAGCGATAGAACCAGCAGTAGAGGTCTAGCGCTACAGAAAATTCCTTCTGGCTGGAATGCAAAAAACTTACCTAACCTAGAAGGTAAGAGATTTCTCATTACTGGTGCCACAAGTGGAATCGGGAAAGAGGCTGCCCGCGAATTAGCTCGAGTGGGGGCAAAGGTCACAATTGCGGCCCGCTCACTTGAAAAAG
>RGJX01000019.1 GCA_010023045.1 Actinomycetota bacterium
TGCGCGTTCAGAACAAAAAGGTGCGGCAATGGTGGCCGAACTTGGTGGAAAGAATATTGATTACGCGATCTTGGATCTGACTGACTTAGCATCCGTAAAAGCATGCGCCGAAGGCGTTAAAGGAAATATTGATGTCTTAATTCTTAATGCGGGGATCATGGCAATTCCATTAAGAAAAACGAAGGATGACTTCGAGATGCAGATGGCCACTAATCATCTTGGCCACTTTGCATTTGCCGGATTGATTAGAGAGCGCGTTAAGTCAAGAATCGTCTCTATCTCAAGTCAAGCCCATCGAATGGGCAATTTCGGAGATGGCACTGTTGGGGCTATTAGAGATATTTGTCTTGGAAGAAACAAGTACTCACCTTGGGGCGCATATGGCGCAAGCAAGTTAGCAAACCTCCTCTTTACTTTTGAATTGGCAAGAATTGCTAATGCAAAAGAGTGGGGTATTACTGCCATCGCAGCTCATCCAGGCTATTCGAACACTAATCTGCAGAGCGTTGCCCCTCAGATGAAAGGAAATATCTGGGAGGAGCGAGGCACTGCGTTAATGAATGGCGTAATTGCGCAATCTGCGTCGCGCGGCGCACTTCCAACGTTATGTGCCGCGACATTCCCAAACCTTTATGGAGCATCCTTTATTGGACCAGATGGATTACTTGAGATGCGCGGCTTTCCAAAGTCAGTACGTGCGCGCTCCATTGCATATGATCAAGAGTTAGCAAGAAATCTCTGGCAGGTAAGTGAAGAATTAACCGGCGTCGTTTGGCGGTAACCTACGCACATGCATGAGGCGTACGACATCAACCACGTTCAAGAGAAGTGGTTACCCATCTGGGATGAGCTCGCGCCCTTCCGCTCCGGCAAGAAAGATGATCCACGCCCAAAGAAGTATGTCCTCGATATGTTTCCCTATCCCTCAGGGGATCTTCATATGGGCCATGCTGAGGCCTATGCGCTAGGCGATGTTATTGCGCGGTACTGGGTCCAAAAAGGTTTTAACGTTATGCATCCAATTGGTTGGGATGCCTTTGGTCTTCCTGCTGAGAATGCGGCTATAAAACGGAATGAAGATCCAAGCATTTGGACCTACGAAAACATAAACACTCAGCGAGCATCGATGCGACGCTATGCCTGCTCCTTTGATTGGGATCGAGTTCTTTACACATGTGATCCCGAGTATTACCGCTGGAACCAATGGATATTCCTTAAGTTATTTGAACGCGGGCTTGCTTACCGCAAAGACTCTGCGGTGAATTGGTGCCCAGATTGCCAGACAGTTCTAGCAAACGAGCAAGTCGTTGCAGGACTATGCGAACGGTGTGATAACGCAGTAACAAAAAAGAAATTGAATCAGTGGTACTTCAAGATTACTGATTACACCGAGAGATTGCTCGCTGATATGGAGCAACTCGAGGGTAAATGGCCGGAAAAAGTTCTCACCATGCAGCGAAATTGGATTGGAAAATCTACCGGCGCTGAAGTCAAGTTTGAAATTGAAGGACGAAGCGAACCGGTTGTCATCTATACAACTCGGCCAGACACTCTCTATGGCGCGACCTTTATGGTCGTAGCTGTAGATAGCGAGCTTGCACGTGAACTTGTCCAAGGCACCACAGTCGAGAGAAAGTTCAGTGAGTATTTCGATTCTGTTAAAGCGGCGAGTGATATTGATCGTCTCTCAACAGAGCGCGCCAAGAGTGGCGTCTTTTTAGAGCGCTACGCGATTAATCCTGTTAATGGGGAGCGAATTCCCATCTGGGCAAGTGATTATGTGCTTGCCGATTATGGAACGGGCGCGATCATGGCGGTCCCAGCTCACGACCAGCGCGATTTAGATTTTGCCCGAGCTATGAAGCTTCCGGTGCGAGTGGTAGTTGCGACTGAAGGTGAAGATCCTGCCGTAACTGGAGTAGCAACCGATGGCGATGGAAAGCTGATCAATTCTGGTTCTCTAAACGGACTTGATACTGCTACTGCAATAACTACAGTAATAAAAGAGCTCGAGTCGAAAGGCCTTGCAAAGGCATCTCAAAACTATCGCCTCCGTGATTGGTTGATTTCTCGACAACGTTATTGGGGCACTCCGATTCCGATTATCCATTGCGATAAGTGCGGCGAAGTGCCCGTTCCGCTTGAAGAATTGCCCGTTCGGTTACCAGATTCAAAGACTGTAGATCTAAAACCAAAGGGAAGCTCGCCATTAGCAACTGCAAAAGATTGGGTAAATGTTAAATGTCCTAAATGCAGCCAACCAGCGCTGCGCGATACCGACACGATGGATACCTTTGTTGATTCATCTTGGTACTTCCTCCGATACACCAGCGTTGATAAAGATGATAGAGCTTTTGATTTAGATGAAGTTAAGACTTGGCTTCCTGTTGATCAATATGTCGGGGGAGTTACGCATGCGATTCTTCATCTTCTTTATTCGCGTTTCTTCACCAAAGCGCTATTTGATATGGGCCTAGTTGATTTCACTGAGCCATTTACCCGACTTTTAAATCAAGGTATGGTGATTATGGATGGCTCGGCCATGAGTAAGAGCCGAGGAAATTTAGTTCGTTTATCTGATGAGCTGGAGCGGCACGGAGTTGATGCCATCCGGTTATCCATGGTCTTTGCAGGCCCGCCGGAGGATGATGTGGATTGGGCTGATGTGTCACCCTCTGGTTCCGTTAAATTCTTAAATCGAGCCTGGCGACTTTCCGGTGATGTAGCGAGCAAAGTCGGAGTCGACTTCAAATCTGGCGATCTTGCGCTTCGAAAGACCACGCATAAGGCGCTGCATGACATCTCGTTTGCAGTCGAGTCATTCCGTTTCAATGTTGCTGTAGCGCGGATCATGGAATTGGTGAATGCAACTCGAAAGGCGATTGATAGCGGTTGTGGTCCAGCTGATCCTGCCGTTCGAGAGGCCACTGAAACCGTTGCAATCTCACTCTCGTTAATCGCTCCGTATACAGCCGAAGAGATGTGGGAGCGTCTCGGACATAAACCCTCCGTAGCACTTGCCGGCTGGCCGGAAGTTGATTCAACCTTGCTAACCGAAGACTCAGTCACCGCTATCTTCCAAGTAAATGGAAAAATCAAGAACCGGGTTGAGGTATCACCCTCCATAAGCGATAAGGAACTAGAGGAAATGGCCCTTAGCGATGGCGCCATCAAGACTGAATTAGGTGGGGCAACGCCGAAGAAGATAATTACTAAAGCACCAAAATTTGTGAACATAGTTCTCTAATTTCCACAGCCTCTTAAATTGTAGAAAAGTCTTTAGGGGTTCTCTGTTCTGATTCACCCATGAACCTACTAAAAGAGAAATTCGAAGAATTGAAGTCACAATCTCTTGAATACACCACTGAACAGAAGCGCGCCGTTATAGCACTTTCTCTAGTAGCGATTTTTATTGCTGGAGTCCTCTTCCTCTCATCCCGTGGTGAGGCTGTTGAAACTCCTGCAATAAAGGTTATTGAGAGCGCACCATCAAAGATGTTGTTAGTTCATGTGGCCGGGGAAGTAAAGCGACCTGGCGTGTATCCAGTCATCGATGGTTCTCGGGTCGTTGATGCAATTTCTGCTGCAGGCGGAGCGAGAAAAGGAGTAGATCTTTCCGTAATAAATCTGGCTCGAAAGGTGGTTGATGGCGAACAGATCTATCTCGGCGTTAAACCGGAGAAGAAGAAGGTTGGTTCCAAAGTCTTTAGCGGAACGGTTTACATAAATCGCGCCAGCATCTCTCAATTCGACTCACTCTCTGGAATTGGCCCGGTCCTTGCGAAGCGGATAGTTGATTACCGAAGTGCTAATGGACCCTTTGTAGATATCGCAGAACTTCAAAAGGTGCCGGGCATAGGAATGAAAACCTTCGAGAGAATTAAGTCCAGACTCTCTCTTTGAGTTTGCAGGCTAAGAGCTACCAATCCCTTGCGCTAGCGATTGGTATCTGGTCGGGAATCGCACTGGCCGACTTAGTGGAACTTAAGGCTCTGCTTTTGGTGCCAATCTTGGTTCTTTTTCGAAATCGAGCGGTAGCTCCGGTCTTGCTTGCATCATTGACCGGGGCTAGTGCGCTACTAATTCACCTAGCGTCACTTGAATCAACTGAACTCTCTAAATTTGTAGATTCGCATGTAAGCATTGAGGGCGTAATAAGTAGCGATCCTAGTAAGACTCGGCCAAGAGTTATTGGCTCTAGGTTGACCGAATCTAGAACCACTTTCTTGATGCGTGCCGAAACTTTAACTACAAACAAATTTCAGTCCCGAATTCGTCTTCCTATTCGCGTAATAGTAGAAACCGAAGAGCTGCTGATTCCGGGTCAGCGAATCCAGTTATCAGGAAGACTAATCGATTCAAAAGAGCGAAAAGTAGCTGCACTATTCATCGCTAAAGAAGATTCCTTGAGTTCTATAAGTACACCTAAATCATTGAAAGCTTTGGAAGAAATTCGTATTGCGCTACGTGAGGCGACTTTAAAGATTGGCGGCGACCCTGCCGCATTAATTCCAGGTATGGTAATTGGGGATACCTCATTACAGAGCAGCGCTCTTACAAAGCGAATGCTTGAAGCTGGCCTCTCTCATTTAACCGCAGTAAGCGGCGCTAACTTTGCAATCGTAAGCGCGTTTCTCTTCGCCATAATCGGTTTTTTTATTCCAAATAGAAGTATTCAGAGCTCTATCACAATTTTTGCGCTAGTCATCTTTGTTCTTATTGTTCGACCTACTCCTTCGGTGTTAAGAGCCGGAGTCATGGCTGCTGTGTTTCTAATAGCGAGGTTAAGTGGTCGGCGTAACGCAGGAGTTAATTCACTAGCTGTCGCAATCACCCTCCTTCTTTTGATCAACCCATTTCAGGCCTTCGAAGCGGGCTTCATCTTGAGCGTACTTGCTACAAGCGGGCTAATCTTCTTTGCTCCAAAGATTGCCGCTCGAGTTCCGGGTCCGAAGTGGCTCGGTGAGTTGATTTCAATACCTACGGCTGCGACCTTGTTCTGCGCGCCTTATCTAATGGTCATTTCGGGCGGGCTAAATCTTGGGACTATCTTGCTCAACATTCTCGTAGCACCTGTAGTTCCATTCGTAACTCTCTTCGGATTTGTCGCCACGCTTCTCATACTTCCCGTTACTTCACTAGCTCGCATTCTCCTGGAAATTGCAAATTTAGGAACTAGATGGATTGTTTACATCGCTTCGTGGAGCGAGTTGATGCCCGCTTTGGTTACTAGCGCTCCGGTAATCATTCTTCTTGGAGCTTTATTGGTGCTCTCAAGGTTTCTAGGAAGGAAGGTCGCGTTTATCTCGCTGCTCATAGTCTTAACTGTTAGCTCAAGCCAGAGATTAATTTTTCCAGGAAGCGATTGGAAGGTTGGCCAATGCGATGTTGGCCAGGGGGATGCGTTCCTAATAAATCTTGGCGGTGGTTCAGCAATCCTCTTTGATGCAGGCCCAGATCCGCGCCTGCTGGATCGATGTCTAGATCAGTTTCAAGTAAAGCGACTCCCATTAGTTGTAATCAGCCATATTCATGCCGATCACTATCAAGGATTAACAGGAATAGGTAGGCGAGAAGTGGGTGAGGTCTGGATGAATCGCGAGGTTGATCTATTTGAATCGATTCCAGAGCAGGTTGCGCGAAGTGGCCAGACCTTCAAAATTGGAGATGCGCGAATTGAGATTATCTGGCCAGAAACCGGTACCGAGAGTTTTGACTCAATTACTGGTGATGGTTCTGCCGAAAATAACCGGAGCGTTGTAGCGCTAGTTGAGATCGAGCAAGTTCGAATCTTGGTAACGGGGGATATCGAACCTGGGGCGCAACAAGAGTTACTCGGTGAAATCAAAGAAATTGATGTCATCAAAGTTCCGCATCATGGCTCAAAACATCAAGAGCCTAGAATTTTTGAAGGTGCATCAATCTTCTTTGTGAGTGTGGGACAGAACTCTTATGGCCACCCAGATAACGGGCTAATATCAAGCCTAGAGAGTAAGGGCAGCGTCTTTAGGAGCGATCTAGATGGTGCAATTGCCCTAAGTTGGCATATAGATAGTTCTGCCCGGCCGATATTCTCTGCCCGGCGTTTAGGAAAGGAGTGGTGGCGGCTTTCATGGCATTGAACCCACTTCTTCTAATTCATGGCGGCGAGGCTGCCCTTTCAGATCGAGCGCTAAGTGAAGCGCTAGAGGCGCGAAAAGATTTTGAGCGGACCTCATTAGATGGTGGGGAATTAGAGGTTGGTCGCTATGGCGAAGTGATTGCACCATCACTATTTTCTGAAAAGCGAGTTGTGATTCTCCGGGAACTCCAGGATGTTTCAGCTGAAGTTGGGGAAGAAATCTTAGAGAGCTTTGATGCCATAGACCCAAATACTCATCTGATCTTCGTCCATAGAGGCGGAGTAAAGGGCAAAGGTTTAGTCGACAAGATCAAGAAGCTTAAGGCTGAATACATCGCCTGCGAACCATTGAAAAAGCAGAGCGAGAAAGAGGAATTTGTCCGACAGGAATTCGCCAGGCATGGAAGGAAGATTTCTAGTGCTGCGGTAACGGCCCTTGTTAGCGCAACGGGAAGTGATACACGTGAATTGGCCGCTGCATGTAGCCAAATTTCTTTTGATACCAATGCAGGCAAAGCGGTGATTGATGAAGGAGATATCGCTAATTATTATCAAGGTCGAGTTGAGGCCACGGGATTTGATGTAGCCGATGCTGTTATTGCAGGAGATGTTCGCGGGACTTTAATATCGCTAAGAAATGCCTTAGATACTGGCACTGACCCGGTCATGATTGTTTCGGCCGTTGCAAACTCAGTCCGCGCTCTTGCAAAAGTTTCAGATCTACCTAGAAATGCGAAATCATTTGAAGTTGCCGGAAAATTGGGGCTGGCGCCGTGGCAGATTGATAAAGCGCGACGACAATTAACAAAGTGGCGCCCCGGAATGATCACCTTTGCTATTGAGGAGTTACTGAGAGCCGATGTCGGCGTAAAGGGAGGGGATGCTGCTCCAATCTATGCCCTTGAGCGGGCTATGGTTTCTATTGCCAAGAATGTAGCGTCGGGAGGCTCGGTTTGAGCCATCCATGGTGCTGCTGATACCCTTCGGCGCTCGTAAAAACGGGTAATCAAATAGGCAAACTAGTAGGAAAAAATAGGAAGCAAAGGAAGGCAGTTTCGTGGCAAATATCAAGTCTCAGATCAAGCGAATCAAGACCAACGAGAAGGCAAGGCTTCGCAACAAGTCGGTCCGTTCGTCATTTAAGACTGCCATTCGTCGCTTCCGCGATGCTGTCTCTTCAGGGGATAGCAAGACCATTGCAACCGAACTTAAGACCGCATCGCGTGAATTAGATGTTGCGGTTTCAAAGGGCGTAATTCATGCCAACCAAGCTGCGAACAAGAAGTCGGCTATGGCAAAAGCAGCCCATAAAGCCGGCGTTCGCTAAAACCTGTATCAATAAGAATTAGGCGGACGAGCGATGCCCGCTATTCCATTAAGTAAGGCGCCACAGCCCTCTAAAACTGATCCCGGGCAGATTCGTAATTTCTGCATCATCGCACATATTGATCATGGTAAGTCCACACTTGCTGATCGAATGCTTGGAATTACTGGCGTAGTTGAAGCGCGCAATATGCGGGAGCAGTATCTAGATCGAATGGATATTGAACGAGAACGCGGAATCACGATAAAAAGCCAGGCAGTTCGTCTTCCTTGGAAGTCTGGAATAGATGGTAAGGAATACATTCTAAATATGATTGATACGCCAGGCCATGTCGACTTCACCTATGAAGTCTCAAGGTCGCTCGCAGCCTGTGAGGGTGCGATTCTTTTGGTGGATTGTGCGCAAGGAATTGAAGCCCAGACTCTGGCAAACCTCTATTTAGCGATGGAGAACGACCTCACCATAATTCCAGTTCTAAATAAGATTGATTTACCAGCAGCGCAACCAGATAAGTTTGCAGAGGAACTCGCCAAGCTTGTTGGTTGTAAACCATCAGACTGTCTCCGGGTATCAGGAAAAACTGGCGCAGGAGTCGAAGAGCTACTTGATCAGATTGTTGCCCAGATTCCTGCCCCCACAGGTTCTGCAGATGCGCCAGCGCGTGCTCTAATTTTTGACTCGGTTTATGACACATATCGAGGCGTTGTAACTTATGTACGCGTCTTTGATGGAAAACTCTCTCCGCGTGAGCAGATTCAAATGGTTTCCACGGGGGTTCGCCATGAATTACTAGACATCGGCGTTATATCTCCAGAACCAGTATCTAGCGCTGGAATTGGCGTTGGTGAAGTTGGCTACTTGATCACAGGCGTAAAAGATGTTCGTCTATCAAGAGTTGGAGATACGGTCACTTCGTATCACAACCCAGCTAAAGAGGCTCTGGCTGGATATAAAGATCCTAAACCCATGGTCTTCTCTGGGCTGTATCCAATCGATGGCGATGACTATCCGATTCTCCGTGATGCACTTGATAAGTTGCAATTAAATGATGCAGCTCTTGTCTATGAGCCAGAAACTTCGGTAGCTCTAGGTTTCGGTTTTAGATGCGGCTTTTTAGGGTTGCTGCATATGGAAATTGTGCGAGAAAGGTTAGAGAGAGAATTCAATCTCTCACTCATATCTACCGCTCCAAACGTGGTTTATCGAGTGTTTCTCGAAGATGGAAGCGAAAAAATTGTGACCAACCCAAGCGAATATCCAAATGGAAAAGTGGCGAAAGTATTAGAGCCAATCGTTAAAGCAACAATTCTCTCGCCCTCAGATTACATCGGGACAATTATGGAGCTCTGCCAGTCACGCCGAGGAACGTTAGGCGGTATGGATTATTTATCAGAGGATCGCGTTGAGATTCGTTACACACTTCCACTTGCTGAGATAGTTTTTGATTTCTTTGACCAACTAAAGTCTCGCACCAAAGGTTATGCCTCTCTAGATTACGAGCCAATCGGTGAAGCCGAGGGTGATCTTGTAAAGGTCGATATTCTGCTACAAGGCGATACGGTCGATGCATTTAGCTCAATTGTGCACCGCGATAAGTCTTATCCATATGGCGTCATGATGACTACGAAATTGCGCGAGTTGATTCCCAGGCAGCAATTCGAAGTTCCGATCCAGGCCGCTATTGGCGCGAAGATAATTGCCCGTGAGAATATTCGCGCAATTAGGAAAGATGTTCTTGCTAAGTGTTACGGCGGCGACATCACTCGTAAGCGTAAACTCCTAGAGAAACAGAAAGAGGGCAAGAAGCGAATGAAGATGGTGGGTAAGGTTGAGGTCCCACAAGAAGCCTTCATCGCAGCTCTCTCCACAAACTCGGATGGCGAAAGTGGAAAGACAAAGAAATAGCGCCGAAGGTGCGCTCTCGTTCTATATCCATATCCCGTACTGCGTAAAACGTTGTGGATACTGTGACTTTAATACCTACACTCCACAGGAACTGGGTACTGAAAACTTTGCGCTCATCACTACTCCCTACATAGAGGCAGTTATGCGGGAGATTGAGCTAGCCAAGAACAGAGTTGGTGCTATCAGCGTTCCAACAATCTTCTTCGGTGGCGGTACGCCTTCATTGATGCCAAGTTCAGAGATTGCAAAGGTGATAAGAAAAATTGGCGAGGAGTTCGACCTTCAAGAAGGTGCCGAGATAACCCTTGAAGCAAATCCAGATACTCTCTCGGCTTCTTATATTGATGAACTTGTTGCCGCCGGGATAAATCGTATTTCTCTCGGTATGCAATCAGCAGTTCCACATGTTCTAGCTTCTCTAGATCGAACTCATAACCCTCATAACGTGAATAAAGCATGTGAACTCATCAAGAGTGCCGGGATTGAACATTTGAGCGTTGACTTAATCTATGGAGTACCGGGAGAGTCAGTTTCAGATTGGCAGACTTCTTATGAAACGGCTCTCTCGCTGCCAATCGATCACATCAGCGCATACGCACTCATTGTTGAAACAGGAACAAAATTGGCAGCACGGTTAAAGCGTGGCGAATTACAAATGCCCCCAGATGATGAGACTGCGGAGAAATATCTAATTTTTGACGAAGCAGCAGAATCACGAGGGTTTAGATGTTATGAGTTGAGTAATTGGGCAAGACCTGGTGGTGAGTGTCGACACAACATCTCATATTGGAATGGGTCGCAATGGTGGGGAGTGGGTCCGGGAGCACATTCTTATTTCGCTGGCAGACGTTGGTGGAATGTAAAGCATCCTGTCACTTATCAAACCGCGTTGGTTAACGGAAACTCACCAGAGCTAAATAGCGAGATACTCTCCGAAGAGAATAAGCGAGATGAATTTGTAATGTTACAAATTCGAATGAGCGAGGGAATCCCATTAAGCGCGCTAACCGCAGGAGAAGTCGCAAAAGTGGCCAAGTATCGAGATACCGGACACATTGAAGGCGCTGGTTGGGAAGAAGGTCATCTTGTCTTGTCGAGAACTGGGCGGCTAATAGCCGATCGAATCGTGCGCGAAATGCTGGTGTAGTAACTTCACTTCCTATGCAAACCGCCCACACCGTAATCACCCTGCTATTGGCCGTTATCTTTCTTATCGCTGGGCTATCAAAGGCGAGCGGCTCCTCGGCTGGTCTATCTGGGACAAGAGACATAAATTTCCCAGATGGTTTTGCTCGCTTAGTTGGAATGTTAGAGACGTTAGCTGCGCTGAGCCTGGTTATCGGCTTTGCCCTTGAGAATAAAGATTTGAAAATCTACGGTTTTATTTTCCTCTGGGTGATTATGGCTGGAGCTATCTTCTTCCACTTTCGCGCCAACAAGTCAAGAACTGCATTTCCTGCGATGCTGCTTTTGATTTTGATTACTTTTGGTATCGCCACTATCTAGGGGTTAATGGCTTTGAATAAGGATTCAAATATCGAGGTTCGCCAATTAGAAATCTTGCGTGCGATTGTAGATGAGTACGTTGCGACAGAAGAACCAGTTGGCTCGCGCGCGATTGCAGAGCGCCACGGGCTAGGTATTTCTTCGGCAACGATACGAAATGAAATGTCTGTTTTGGAGAGCGCTGGACTGATTACCCAGCCTCACACAAGCGCGGGACGTATTCCAACTGATAAGGGTTATCGGATTTTCGTCGATAAGTTGGCCAAGGTAAAGCCACTTTCAACGGCAGAACGTCGTGCCATCGAGACTTTCTTGGAAGGAGCGCATGACTTAGATGACGTTGTCATGCGTACGGTTCGTCTTCTTGCTCAAGTAACTAAACAGGTCGCCGTAGTTCAATATCCATCCATCACAAAGTCGAAGGTTCGCCACATCGAATTGGTCGCGCTGAATCAGACCAGGATCATGTTGGTGTTGATCACAAATACCGGACGAGTGGAACAACGAGTTCTCGAACTCCCGCATCCAATCACTGATCAAATGTTGGGAGACTTGAAAAATCGACTCAATGCAGCTGTTGCTGGTCGCAACATGGCAGATGTATCGAACTCCTTGGAAAACCTACTCGAGGCCTTTCCGCGGAACGAACGAACTTCGGTGGCGCTGACAATCTCTAATTTGATTGAGATGTCGCTGGAGCGAGCCGAGGAGAGAGTTGCCATCGCAGGAACTGCAAATTTGGCGAGATCGGGAGATGCAACATCCTCTGACATCCACGCTGTACTTGAGGCCCTAGAGGAACAAGTTGTACTACTGCGTCTTTTGAGTGATTCAAGTGATTCGATGCGAATTCGAATTGGGACTGAACAGCCCGATAAGAGCCTAAAGAGCACGAGTCTGGTCAGTATTGGATATGGAGATGATGGGAATTCGTTGGGGGCCCTTGGTGTTATCGGCCCTACGCGGATGGACTACTCCGCATCTATGACAGCGGTGCAAGCAGTTGCGCGCTACGTAGGTAGATTTTTGACTGAGGGCAGATAATGGCTGACCACTACCAGACGCTCGGCGTTGATAGAGGTGCATCCGCGGATGAGATTAAGCGGGCTTATCGAAAGTTAGCGCGCGAAATGCATCCGGATGTAAATCCAGATCCAAAAGTTCAAGATCGCTTCAAAGAAATAACGGCTGCTTATGAAGTGCTAAGTGATCCCGAAAAGCGAAGTTCTTATGACCGGGGCGGTGATGGGTTCTCTGGCTTTGGTGGAAATGGCTTTGGCGGTTTTAGCGACATCATGGATGCATTTTTTGGCGGTGGCGGCGCCCCACGTGGCCCAAGACCAAGAATGCGCCAAGGACAAGATGCATTAATTCGCGTTGAAATAGATTTAAATCAAGCTTGTTTTGGAATCTCTAAAACAATCGGTGTAGAGACTGCTGTTATCTGCGATAAGTGCGGGGGTGATGGTTGTGGAGCCGGTAGTTCACCTCGGACTTGCGACATTTGTAAAGGCAGAGGCGAAGTTCAGCAAGTAACTCGTTCCTTTATCGGACAAGTCATGACCTCAAGGCCTTGCGGAACTTGCCAAGGCTTTGGAACCGTTATTCCAAATCCCTGTCGAGAGTGCGCTGGTGATGGAAGAGTTCGAGCAAAGCGGAATATCGATGTAAAGATTCCTGCCGGGGTAGAAACTGGAAATCGCATTCAGTTAAGTGGCCAAGGTGAAGTTGGTGCTGGCGGTGGCCCGGCCGGAGATTTATATGTAGAAATCATTGTGGCCGAACATGACTTCTTGGTTCGCGATGGCGAGGATTTACACCTTCAGTTAAGCGTTTCAATGACTGGTGCAGCTTTAGGAACAGAGATGAAAGTTGAAACTCTTGACGGAGAGATTGAAGTAGAGGTGAAACCTGGAACGCAAAGTGGTGAGATGATTCCTGTCAAAGGCAAAGGAATGACTCGGCTTCGTAGCGGCACACGCGGTGACTTATATGTCCACATAAACGTGGAGATTCCCACAAAGCTCTCTAAAGCGGAAGCAGAATTGCTCAAGTCTTTTGCGCAATTACGTGGCGAGAAGATGAATGGCACTCAAGTTAGAAGGAATAGCGACTCCAGCTTGTTTGCAAAATTCAAAGAGGCGTTTCGAGGCTAGATGCTCCCATTATTCATAGTTGAGAACATTCCCGATCGAGGCGACCTAGTAATCGAAGGAGAAGAGGCGCATCACGCTGGTTCGGTTTCACGGATCAAAGTCGGCGAACGGGTGGCAGTAACAAATGGACATGGTCGGCGCGCGGAAGTTGAAGTTTTAGATATTAATAAGCGAAATATTGGCTGCCGTATTCTCGAAGTTACTGATGAACCAAGAGCAAAGACAGTTCTTACAGTGATTCAAGCGCTCACTAAGGGAGATCGAGCACGAGAGACTCTTGAACTTTTAACAGAGGGTGGGGCCGACATCATCATCCCCTGGTCAGCTTCGCGATCCATCGGACAATGGAAAGAAGATAAGGATGCGCTATCTAAGTGGCGTTCCTGGGCTCGGGAAGCAACAAAACAATCGCGCCGCACATGGATCCCTCAGATCTTAGATATTCACTCCACGTCACAAGTTAAAGAAAGAATCGAAGATGGCGAATTCACGCTAATGCTTCAAGAAGCTGGCTCCAACAAATTCTCCCAAATCGTAAGCGGGAAACCGCCGCGCGAAGTAAATCTAATTATTGGCCCAGAAGGTGGAATATCCGAGGACGAAGCTGCGCTCTTTGAGAAAGCCGGTGCGCAATCTGTGGTTCTTGGTAAGCCCGTCTTCCGTTCCGCGCATGCTGGCGTTGCGGCGCTTGCGGCCGTTCAAACTGGATTGGGAATCTGGTAGAACTAATTCATGAACTGTATTTTTTGCAAGATTATTGCCGGTGAAATTCCAGCAAAACTTCTGGTTGATTCAAATCATGTTGTTGCATTCCCAGATCTAAATCCGGTAGCCCCAACCCACATTTTGATTCTGCCAAAGCGCCATGTTGAGAACGCTGCTGAACTTGCAGAAGTTGATCCAGATGCGCTCAAAGAAATTTTTAAGGTAGCTAAGAAATTGGCAGGGGAATTAAATCTTCCGGGCTATCGAACAGTCTTCAATACCGGCGAAGCGGCTGGCCAATCAGTCTTTCACGCTCACTTGCATCTCTTAGGCGGAAGATCTTTCAGCTGGCCACCCGGGTAGAAGTAACACGGCTAGAATGGGCTTAATGGAGAGAACGGTTCTTACGCTTCCCGAAGATATTCCAAGCGTTGCGTTGACGGGTCCAAATGATTCCTACATCCGGGCTATCGAGAAGTCATTTCCCGAGGTAGCGATTACCGTTCGAGGCAACGAGGTAATTCTTCGTGGCCCAACTGGCTCACTACAAAACGTCCAGAAACTGATGGCAAATTTCCTATCGGTTGTTCGGGCCGGACAACCACTAAGTGATGATGCGGTGCGCCGCTCTATTGCAATGATTCTCGGCGACGGAAATGAGACTCCAGCTGAGGTTTTGACGCTAAATATTCTCAGTAGTCGTGGCAAGACCATCCGACCTAAGACCGTAAATCAGAAGCGCTATGTAGATGCGATAGATAAGAACACAATTACCTTTGGAATTGGTCCAGCTGGAACTGGAAAGACTTACCTTGCGATGGCTAAGGCAGTCCAAGCTCTACAATCAAAACAAGTAAACCGAATTATTCTCACCCGCCCAGCTGTAGAAGCTGGAGAACGGCTGGGCTTTTTACCTGGAACGCTCCATGAAAAAATTGATCCATACCTTCGGCCACTCTTTGATGCACTACATGACATGCTTGATCCAGATGCGATTCCAAGGTTGATGTCATCGGGGACAATCGAAGTTGCGCCGCTGGCGTATATGCGCGGTCGAACTTTAAATGACTCGTACATAATTCTTGATGAAGCCCAGAACACTTCGCCAGAACAGATGAAGATGTTCCTTACCCGTTTAGGTTTTGGATCAAAGATGGTAGTGACTGGGGATGTAACCCAGATAGATCTTCCCAATCACCAGGAGTCGGGATTGCAAATTGTCCGTTCAATCTTGGAGGGAATAACCGATATTTCATTTATGGATCTAACCTCCGAGGATGTGGTGCGACATAGATTGGTAAGTGAGATTGTTGACGCATATGGAAGATTTGACTCTCAAGGCGAGGGAAATCGCGCTGCGCGACGGGCTAATAAGCCGCGTTCGTTAAGGAGTGATCGCTAACTGCAGCCATCGACTGCTGGCGCTATGAATATTGAACTAACAAACCTTGCAACATCTAAGTGCGACGAGGGGCGAATCAAAGGCGTTGCGAGATATTCCTTAGAACGCTTGGGCATTCACCCAGATTCAGAGCTGAGTATCTCAATTGTTGATGAATCAGAAATGAGTACATTGCATCTACAGTGGATGGATGAACCGGGCCCAACTGATGTGCTCTCATTTCCAATGGATGAAATGAAGCCCAATTCAGCTGCTGATGGACCGGGCGTGCTCGGCGATATTGTTCTCTGTCCAAGTTATGCCGAGGCCCAAGCCAAGGATGCGGGCCACTCGTTGCAAGAGGAGTTGGAGCTTTTAACAGTTCATGGCCTACTTCACCTCCTTGGCTACGACCATCGGGAGAGTGAAGAGAAGCGAGTCATGTTCTCGATGCAAGACGATTGCCTGAAAGGTTGGCGGATTCAAGCGTGAGCGTCCTAGTTATCTCAGTAGTAGTTGCACTACTTCTATTTGCCGGTTTCTTGGCTGGAAGCGAGAGCGCAATAAATTCTATTTCACGAGTATTTGTAGAGGAACTTGAGAGTAAGTCCTCTAAGAGGGCGGCTTGGGTGCAACGAGTGCTCTCTGAGCCAGCAAGATATTTGAATGTTGTCTTATTTGTGAGAAAAGCGGCCGAATTAACTGCGACTGTAATAGTTGCCGAGGCGCTCATCGATTTATTTGATTCATTGGCGTTAGCTATGAGCGTTTCAGTTGGAGCCATGCTAGTTCTCTCATTTGTTGTAGTTGGAGTGGGACCAAGAACGCTAGGAAAGCAACATGCGGGGGCATGGATAGTGCCCGCAAGTATCGCTGCAGTAATTCTCGCGAAGATACTGGGACCAATAACAACTCTTTTGATTGCAATAGGAAATGCAATAACTCCTGGAAAAGGTTTTAAGACCGGGCCCTTCGCCAATGAGGCAGAACTTCGCGATTTGGTAGACCAAGCTCATGAACGTGGCTTAGTCGAAGAGTCAGAGCACGAGATGATTCATTCAGTTTTTGAATTGGGCGACACTTTGGTGCGGGAATTGATGGTGCCACGAACTGAGATGGTGTGGATTGAAGGCAGTAAAAATCTTCGCCAAGGACTATCACTCGCACTCAGATCTGGCTTCACCAGAATCCCAGTTATTGGCGAGAACCTCGACACCATAATGGGCATCGCATATGTAAAGGATTTAGCTAAGCGGACCCATGAATATCGTGAATCAGAACAGACCGAATTGGTCTCAGACCACATCCGGCCAGCTACTTTTATTCCGGAGACCAAGACAGCGGCCGAGCTTCTAAAAGAGATGCAACGCGATCAGATTCACCTTGCGATTGTCGTGGATGAGTACGGTGGAACTGCAGGTTTGATTACCATCGAAGATTTGCTCGAGGAAATCGTTGGCGAGATAGCCGATGAGTATGACGATGACTTAGAAGAGATTGAATGGCTTGAGGAGGGCAAGAAAGCTCGAGTCTCTGCGCGACTGCATATTGAAGACTTGGCCGATCACTTAGAAATCGAGTTTGAAAAAGATGAACTTGAGGAAGTAGATACGGTCGGCGGTTACATGGCAAAACTACTGGGGCGAGTACCTATTCCTGGAAGCGAGATTGAACTTAGCGGTTGGAAGATCACAGCAGAACGTCCAGTGGGAAGACGGCACAGAATTGGAACTGTGCTGGTGGAGCGCGGTAGCACGGAAGTAAAGCCCTAAGGTTTCCTAGTGCGCATTCTCCGTTTCACTCCGCCTACTGGCGCAAATTTAGGTAGTGATCCGCTATTTGGAGTGCTTGAAGATGATGAGACCATTCGAGTTGTAAATGGTGATCCACTTTATTCCGGGGTTCAATTTAGAGATGAGCGAATTCCACTAGAGAGTGTTCGTATCTTGGCGCCCGTGATACCAAGGAGCAAAGTTGTCTGCGTTGGTAAGAATTACGCTGATCATGCTGCCGAGATGGGGGGAGAAGTTCCCAAAGAGCCAATCATCTTTCTAAAGCCCAATACCTCTGTAATCGGCCCCAACGACATCATCAATTGGCCCATCCAGAGCGAGCGAGTCGATCATGAGGCTGAATTAGCAATAGTGATTTCACGAATCTGTAAAGACGTTCCCAAGGAGCG
>RGJX01000020.1 GCA_010023045.1 Actinomycetota bacterium
GAAGATTTCCTTCCCTGCAGCCGATTCCGATTCATTTAAGAATCTTGCCGATGAAGATCGCTCAGCTATCGAACCATTTGCGGGACTTTCTTTAACAACTGGAGAGCAAGCGAAGGCATATGCTGATCACTACATCGGAGCGCACGTAAAAGGAATTGCTGGCGGTAAGACTTACAGCGAAGTTAGCGGTGAAGCTCTTGCTGTGAGCGCTCAATCTCGTGCGAACCCTGGAGATACTGAGTTAGCTGCGAAAGCTGCGACGCTCATGGGTCAACGTCAGAGTCTTTTTATGGGAGAAACGCTGAAAGGATTATTGGGTTATGCATACGCATTCTGGCAGATTGGACAGATTGCAATGTATGCGATGTGGGCGTCGCTTGCCGGTGGAGTAATCATGTTGATTCTCTCCATACTCGGCTTCATGCATCTCCGTCGCACCCCAGACAGTGTGACGGTCTGACCCTCTACTCTCCATGAGGGACTAGAAAGCCCCCTGGTTCTCGCTAATAAGTGAAAATCAGGGGGCTTTTGACTTCGTAAATTATTTCTCGCGTTTGCCCTCGATGAATTCCTGGGTGCGAATGAGAGCCTCTTCATCTGTGTATTGCTCAGGTGGTGACTTCATGAAGTAGCTAGATGGCGAGAGCAATGGGCCGCCAATTTTGCGATCGAGCGCCAATTTCGCGCAACGAACTGCGTCAATAATTACACCAGCCGAGTTTGGTGAATCCCAAACTTCAAGCTTGTATTCGATCGTGAGTGGCACATCTCCAAATGCGCGCCCTTCTAATCGGACGAAGGCCCACTTTCGATCATCTAGCCATTGGACGTAATCTGATGGTCCGATGTGAACATTTCCGGCGCCCATGTCATAGTCAAGTTGTGATGTGACCGATTGAGTTTTGGAGATCTTCTTGGACTCAAGGCGATCCCGCTCTAACATGTTCTTGAAGTCCATATTTCCACCCACATTTAACTGATAGGTGCGGTCGACCTTGACTCCTCGATCTTGGAATAGTTTTGCCATCACACGGTGGGTAATGGTTGCGCCAACTTGGGACTTGATGTCATCGCCAACGATTGGAAGTCCAGCTTTCTTAAACTTATCGGCCCACTCGGGAGTTGAGGCTATGAAAACCGGAAGGGCATTTACGAAAGCACACCCGGCATCTATTGCGCACTGGGCGTAGAACTTGGTGGCCTCTTCAGATCCAACTGGGAGATAGCAGACCAGAACATCTACTTTGGCTGCCTTCAGCGCAGCTACTACATCAACAGCCGGCTCGTTGGATTCAGTAATGGTCTCTCGGTAGTAGCGACCGAGTCCATCAAGGGTGTTGCCCTTTTGCACTGTGATACCGCTCTTTGGAACATCGCAGAATTTGATTGTGTTGTTCTCGCTCGCCCACATCGCATCGACTAGGTCCTTACCAACCTTCTTCGCATCTACATCAAATGCAGCTACAAACTTCACATCTCTTACGTGATAGCCACCGACGACCACATTCATCAAACCTGGGATTTCCTGTTCGACGGGGGCGTTCTTGTAGTACTCGACGCCTTGGATGAGGGAGTTGGCGCAGTTGCCGACTCCGACAATCGCTACCCGAATCTCTTTATTGCTCACCTAGTTCTTCCTTTCAGATTTGATCATCTCTTCGAGCCAAGCGATTTCTCGCTCAGCAGTCTCGAGCGAATGGCGACGCCACTCGACTAAGTACTTATCAAGACCAACTGCCGAGCGTTCGAGATCTCTTCGGAGAATGTCGGCTCGTTCTTGAAGTCGGTTTAGCCGCCCTTCAAGAATTCTTATTCGGTTCTTTCTCGATGTAGGACTGAAAAATGCAACATGTACTTCGAAGTTCTCGTCTTCCCAAGAGCTAGGAGTCGCGCGCTCAGTTAACTCGTCGAACTTTGCTAACCCACGATCCGTGATGGAGTAGACAATCCTCGTGCGCTTTGACTTTCCGCCCTTTGCGACTTCATTCTGGAGTATCAAGCCAGCAAGCATCATTCGGCGGAGTTGCGGATAGAGAACCGAGAACGAGAGGGCTCGGAAGGGGCCAAAAATTGAGGTCAATCTTTTTCTGAGCTCATAACCATGAAGAGAGTCCTTGGCGAGCAAGCCTAGGAGTGCGAATTCCAGAGAGTCCGCGCGAGATCTCATCAAACTCCCCCTTGCTCTCTATTCCGTATGGTTATATCTATCCGATATATCGAAGCGATAGTAAACCGCCTATTGGCAAAGTCCGCAAGCCAAAGGGCGCTTAAGTCGTTATCTATTTCCCAGGATTGGGCGCGCCTACCCTCGAGTAACGGGAAGCCAGTTCTACCCTCTTCATCTAGCGCGCCCGATTTACACCCTCTAGAGATTGTGGGCGGCTAGAAAAGAGGATCCTTTACATGAGTCTTCTCTCATGGAAACTCCACGGAAATGGCACCAGCATCGCCCCCGGAGAAGTTGTCTCCACCGATGAACGTCTTAGCTGGCCTCGCACTATTGGCGTAGGCCTTCAACACATCGCCGCTATGTTCGGCGCAACCTTCTTGGTCCCAGTCCTTACCGGGCTTCCACCAACGACCACTCTCTTCTTCTCCGGTATCGGCACGATTCTCTTCCTCATTATTACTCAGAACAAATTGCCGAGCTATCTCGGTTCTTCCTTTGCATTCTTAGCGCCAATCGCCGCTGCCGTTAATAAAGAGAGCATGGCAGCAGCTCTCGGTGGCGTTGTCGCTACCGGTGTGCTCCTAGCGCTTGTTGGTCTAGTTGCCAAAATGGTTGGCACTGGCTGGATTGATTGGCTACTACCTCCTGTTGTAACAGGAACGATCGTTATGGTCATTGGATTTAATCTTGCTGGCGCCGCAAAGGGCGGCCTTGCAAGCGGACCTGTCCTAGGAACCATAACTCTTCTCGCCATTGCATTCTTCGCGGCTTTTTCAAGAGGTTTCTTGGGTCGCATTTCCATCTTCATGGGATTGCTCGTCGGTTATCTTGTTGCCTTCTTGATGGGTGATGTAAAGACAGATGGCATTACTTCTGCGAAATGGTTTGCAGCACCAACCTTCACCGCTCCTGAATTCAAGATGAATGTAATCATCCTGTTCCTACCCGTAGTTCTAGTTCTCGTAGCTGAGAATGTCGGCCATGTTAAAGCGGTGGCGACAATGACTGGAAAGAATCTGGATGACCAGATGGGCAACGCCCTCTTTGCTGACGGACTAGCAACAACTCTTGCCGGCTCTGGCGGCGGTTCAGGTACCACGACATATGCCGAGAACATTGGCGTTATGGCCGCCACTCGCGTCTACTCAACGGCTGCATATTGGATCGCAGGACTTGGAGCGATTGTTCTCTCGGTCTCACCAAAGTTCGGCGCAGTACTTAGCGCCATCCCAGGTGGAGTACTCGGAGGAGTCCAAGTTGCGCTATTCGGAATGATCGGAATTCTCGGAGCCAAGATTTGGATTGAATCGAAGGTCAACTTTGCTGATTCGACAAATCTAGTCATCGCAGGTTCTGCAATCATCATCGGTATCGCTGATATTTCATGGACTCGTGGCGAATTCACATTCAATGGAATCATCAATGCAACTCTCGTTGCCGTTATCGGTTATCGCGTATTTCATATGATTGCGAAATCACGCGGAACGAATGCAGCATAAATAGTTAATCTGAATCAAAGTAGTTCGAGAGGGCTCGGGAAACCGGGCCCTCTCACTCTTTTGGCCTCATGTAATGGATAATCTCCGAGTGCTGATCTCAGTCCCAGCTCGATTCCCCGAGTACCTCGTGGCGGCAATTGTCATAATCCTCGCTCCAGGTCCAAGTGTTCTATTTGCGATTGCCCGAGCAATCTCTTGGGGAAGAGTTGCTGCTGTTTTTACCGTCGCTGGAAATGCCCTTGGAATGTTTACCCTTTCCGTGCTGGTGGCATTTGGATTGGGTCCGATACTTCAACGTAGCGAGGCTGCATTCATCTCCGTTCAAGTTCTAGGAGGGCTCTACCTCGTTTATTTGGGAATAGATGCGATTAGACACTCAAGAATCCAAGCCCAAGATATGTTGAATCAAGGCGAGATTCGGCCCAGCAATTTAAGATCAATCAGAGATGGCTTCTGGGTTGGAGCGCTTAATCCTAAAGGTCTGGTTTTCTTCGCGGCCATACTCCCTCAATTTCTCGATCGAGACGGTTCGAACCTGACCGCTCAACTTCTCTTGATGGGCGCAACCTTCGCTATCTTGGCTTTCATCGGAGATGGAACATGGGGGCTTCTTGCTGGAACAGTGAGAAAAGCAATGGCAAATTCCCCAAGTCGTCTTGTGCTGATGCGGCGAATCGGAGGCATCGTGATGATCCTTCTTGGAGTTTTCACTCTCCTGGCTGTGGTTTAACCTCGAAATGTCAGTCCTGGAAGGCAGAATCGACCCATGACAAAAGCCCGCGAATTCATAAGCCCCAGCGATCTGACTTTCTCTTGGGATAACTGCCATCGATGTCTATGGCTCCACTACAACCATGGCTTGAAAGCGCCGTCATTCTTCCCTTTGGTCGGTGAGTTATCTGCGCTCCAAGAAAATCATTTCTCAAATGCGGACTCATCAGCTCTCCACCCTGATCTTCCCTCCGGAAAAGTTGTGGGCCGGGGCGCTTGGGTCAAATCAATTCCGATTCCATTTAATGGCAATCCATCCCCATATGCAATCCGTGGGAAATATGACCTTTTAATGAAGTTCGAGGATGGTACTTACGGGATAATCGACTGCAAGTTTCAAGGAAAAGATAACGATAAAAGTGAGTTTTACGCGCCCCAACTTGAGGCATATGCCTTTGCTTTAGAAAATCCTGCGTCGGGTGATGAAATGAAGATATCTCTTATGGGCCTTCTGGTCTGGTCGCCGAAACGTCCCGTCGGAGACCCTGGTTCTGGATTTAACCTTGAACTTAATAGCTCTTGGTTTCCGATTAAGCGAGACCCAGGAGCGCTCCAAAATCGCCTAACCGAGTTCATAACTATGATCTCCGGTCCTACGCCTATCCGCGATAGCGGATGCGATACCTGCAAATTTATCTCAGATCGACGAGAGGTCTTTGGAGCCGAGTAGAAACTACTCTTCTTCTCTGTCACCTCTTCGCTTCTTCTCTTCTGCAATAGCTTCTTTGGCCTGTGATGCATAGATATCTACATACTCCTGGCCAGACATTTCTTGTAGCTTCTTCATAATTTGATCGGTTGCTTTTCGAAGCTCTTCTGGACTGGAAGACTTCTCTGCTCCTGTGAAATACATTGGCTCACCAAAGACCATCTTTACTCGCATAATCTTCGGAATGACTTTCCCAGTTGGCTGAATCTCGGCGGTATTAAACATTGCCACCGGAACAACTGGAGCGCCCGATTCAAAGGCAAGGCGTGCTATCCCGGTCCGGCCGCGATAGAGACGGCCATCTGGTGAACGAGTACCTTCAGGATAAATACCAAGGCACTCCCCTTTAGCTAAAACTGAAAGTCCAGTTAGTAGAGCAGCCTCGCTTCGAGATCCCCCCGCTCGATCCACCGGAACTTGTCCTAGCGCAATAAAGGTTAATTTCTTTAACAACCCTTTCGGTCCCGGCGATGTGAAGTACTCACTCTTGGCCAAGAAAGTTACTTTCCTTGGAACCACGAGCGGCATGAAGATTGAATCGCTAAATGAGAGATGGTTTGAAGCGATAATGACAGGGCCTTGTGCAGGAACATTTCTTAGCCCTTTAACTTTCGGGCGGAAGAGCAGAGTGAGGATCGGTGAGAGAAAAGATTTCAAGAGTCCGTAAGCGACCTTGTCGCCTTGAACAACATCGGCAACACTCTTCTTCTTGCGCCTCAATGCCATAGCGCTAATTTAGGGCCTCTACTGGGTTGAAAGTACGATTTTGTGACACTATCGGGCGTATGAAGATCCCCCAGGCGGAAGCATTTGAGCTCCTTGGCGGAGAAATTGCCGTACTCATGGTGCATGGCTTCACTGGGTCACCCGCCTCAATTCGGCCATGGGCTGAAGGCCTTCATTCCCACGGCTTCACTGTAAAGGTTCCTCGACTTCCCGGACATGGAACGACCTGGGAAGAGATGAATGAGACTAGTTGGCAAGATTGGTTTGAAGAAGTTGAGAGAGCTTATTTGGAATTACGAAAGCGATATCGCCGTATTTTTATTGCAGGCTTTTCAATGGGTGGCGCACTTTCAATTCGACTTGTAGCAAAACGAACTCGAGAAATTGAAGGTCTTATTTTGGTAAATCCATCCATTGGTGATGATCGAACCTTCATGAAATTGGTTCCAGTTTTGAAGTATGTGATTCCATCGCTTAAGGGACGCGGAACAGATGTGGCCCAACCAAATCCACCTCGGCATAGCTACGGCCGCACACCTCTTAAGGCGCTGCACTCCCTACAAAAACTATGGCGAATTGTTCAATCTGATCTAGGCAAGATTGATACTCCGCTAATGATTGGGTATTCAATTAATGATCATGTTGTTCATCCTCGCAATTCTGAGGTTGTGATTGAAAATGTTGCCTCCATTGACATCAGAGAAGTCGTCTTTGAACGCTCATTTCATAATGTTGCCTTAGATCATGACTTAGAGCATTTGGTTGATGAGAGCCGGCAATTCATCCAAGACGTTCTTTCGGGAACTTTAATCCGCAGCGATGACTCAGAGCTGATTGATTTGGAGTTTGACTCAATAGTTTCTGGCCTTAGCCTTGATGAATCCGCACCCACCACTTATCTTGATGAACTTGAAAATATCGAAGCAGAGGAGAGATATAAAGGCGATAATCGTCCCCTACCTGCGCTGACTTCGATACAGCGTGGCGCTTTGCTTGGTGTAACTCTTGGGCCGGCTTACATCTTCCTAAATCGACTCGCCTCCTTTGATCCACTTGGTCTTGGAATCTGGCCGGGAATGATCGCGCTGTTGGCCGGTGTCGCTGCCTTCTTCTGGCAGATGAAGCCAGATGCAGATGAGGGAGATGGTGTAGCGCTATGAGTGGGAATGAGAATTTCCGTTGGGGAATCATCGGAACTGGCGGAATTGCTCGAACTTTCGCGCGCGACATCGCATACTTGGAGGGGCATGAAATAGCTGCGGTCGGTTCACGCACGATCATGAAATCGCAAGAGTTCACTGATGAGTTTCCCGCTACTCCTTTTGGAAGTTATGAAGAACTTGTAGCTTCAGATGTTGATGCGATCTATGTTGCTACGCCGCACTCTCTACATGCTGAGAATTCAATCCTTGCGTTAAACGCGGGAAAACCAGTCCTTTGCGAGAAACCATTTGCCGTTAACGCCACGCAAGCCGAGGCGATGATCGAGGCTTCAAAAAATAACTCGGTTGCCCTTATGGAAGCGATGTGGAGCCGCTTCCTTCCGCACTATCAGGTGGTTCGAGAGATTGTGGATTCAGGTGAATTGGGAGAACTAGTTGCTCTATATGCCGATCACGGCCAACCTCTCCCGGCTGATCGCTATTACCGACTACATGCTCCAGAGTTAGCTGGTGGCGCACTCTTAGACCTAGGTATCTACCCGATATCACTCGCATTTATGGTTTTGGGTGAACCCGACTCGATTATCGCTTCATCGCAACCAACTGAATCTGGCGTGGATGCACAAACTTCGATGATCTTTAGCTATTTCACTGGTCAACAGGCAGTAATGACCACAACTCTAAAAGTTAGGACTCCTTGCACTGCCCAGATTATTGGAACCAAAGGAAGAATCAACATTGATAGCAACTTCTACACCCCGACATCGATGCAAGTGATTATCGAGGGCAAAGTCACTCGAGAATTTCCAAAGAAGTATCTTGGACATGGAATTCGAGAACAGGCAAGGGAATTTGCTCAAGTTGTGCGAAGCGGAGAACTCGAAAGTCCAATAATGAGCCAGATTGAAAGTCTTGCAATAATGCATGTAATGGATGAGATAAGAGAGATGATAGATCTAAAATATCCGTTTGAAGCGATTTAACTAATTAATGTCTTGCTAGATTAGCCACACCAATAAGTCCAGCATCATTTCCTAAAGTCGCTGCAACTAACTCGGGAGCGCTTCTTCGGCCACGAAAGAGCGAAAGTTGACTCATAGATTCACGTATTGGCTTAAGTAAAATCTCGCCAGCAGCAATTACTCCGCCACCAATCACAACTTTTGCTGGATCTAAAGCTGCCTCAAGGGTTGCAACGAGCGCTCCTATCCAATGACCCGTAGTGTTGAACGCAGCAACTGCAACCGGATCGCCATCCTTTGCGGCAGAAGTTAGATGCTCGCCGGTCACTCCATCGACCGTTCCATTTCCCCTAGCCAAGAGTGAACGGGAAAGATCAGGTGATGCTGAGATGGCTTCTCGGGCATGACGCATCAACGCCGTTCCAGATGCATATTGCTCATAGCACCCACGCAACCCGCAGCCGCATAAGTGACCTTCTGGGACAGCTCTCATATGGCCAAATTCAGCAGCGGCGCCACGTGAGCCTCGGAAAATTTTTCCGTCTGTGATTAGCCCACCGCCAAGACCAGTTCCAATTGTGAGCATAACCAGTTCATTTGCTTGGCCACCTGCGCCAAATTGACGCTCTCCCCATGCAGCAGCGTTGGCATCATTTTCTAGAACAACCGGACGTCCTATTCGCGATTCAAGGTCATTGGCAAGTTCGACGCCATTCCAGTTCGCAATATTTGGATTAGCAATGATGCTACGACGGTCTGGAGCGAAGAAGCCAGCCGAACAGACTCCTATTCCCGCAACTTCGTATTTACCCTTTAACTCATTTGCCATTTCAGAAATAACTGAAGTTAGCGCTGATCCACCTTCGATAGGAGTTTCGCGGCGGATTTTCTCGACAATCTTGCCTTGCGAATCGACAACGCCAGCTAAGACCTTTGTTCCACCGACATCAATACCTATGTCGAAGTTCATTTGGATTCGGAACTAACCTAGCCTTCGATTTTCTTTTTCAATTGAGAGAGGGCTGCATCAATCGTGGCCATCTCAGCTTTACGACGCATCATGTCTGGAACCGGCATCGCAACTTGAACATTTAATTGGTATGTGACTTTCGTAGTGTCGTCGCCATTGTCTTCAATCAAATAAGTTCCCGTCATCTCAGTCATGAGATCCGCCTCTTCCAAAGAGAAAGAGATAGCGTTTGGAAACTTCGTGTAGTCGTAATTCAAAGTGGCGCGATCTTTAAGGACCCCGGCTTCAATCTTCACACTTGCCTTGGTAGGGCGGTTGGAGCCATCGCGATCTTGTACCTCCACGCTCTTTATCGCAGAAGACCAGCTTGGATAACTCTCTAGGTCTACTAGGACTGCGGCAACCTCGGAAGCGGGCGCCTCGATATTCTGGGAATTTGAAGAAAAGTCAGCCATGGGTGGAGGCTACCTCTTCCGATAGATGCCCTCTACCGCTAGTTTTTGCTCATGAGTACTGCCACCGTTAATGAATTCTTCGCCCCGGCTCTTGAGCCGGCTGCCACTGCTGGAAATCTCACCAACCTTGTAGCTGAACGGGCCTGGTTCGAACCGGAAAGAGTCTTGGTCTCGCGTCCGCTCGGAGATGGTTGGCAACCTGTTACCGCACGCGAGTTTGAAGCGGAGATTCGCGCTACCGCAAAAGGACTTATTGCATCGGGAGTTGAGATTGGAGATCGAGTCTCAATCATGGCTCGCACTCGATACGAGTGGACTGTTCTTGATTTTGCTATTTGGTTCGCCGGTGGAGTGACCGTTCCTATCTATGAGACATCTTCTGCTGAGCAAGTAGATTGGATTCTCACCGATTCGCATTCTGTTGCAATTATTGTTGAGACGCCACAACTAAAGGAATTGGTTACACCAATCCTTCCTTCTTACACAAAGAATTGCTGGACCATGACTGAAAATGTCCTCTCGCAACTTTCATATCTAGGTCGAGATATCCCCGATACCGAGATTGATCGTCGTCGCGGCGCGCTCACCCCAGATACTTTGGCAACTCTTATCTATACATCTGGAACGACTGGAAAGCCTAAAGGCGTTCAATTAACCCACGGAAACTTCCTATCTGAGTGCAGCAATGTTGTAATGGGAGCAGCAGATCTATTCATGAAGCCTGGTGGTTCAACTCTTCTCTTCCTCCCAGTTGCACACGTCTTTGGTCGTATGGTTCAGATTGGGTCTATTCGCGCGGGCCTTCACCTCGCACATTGTGGGGATGTACTTGGAAGATTAACCACAGATCTCGCCTCATTTAAACCCACTTTCGTACTGGCTGTTCCGCGAATCTTTGAAAAGGTCTACAACAGCGCTGAAGCAAAGGCCGATGCCGCTGGAAAGGGCGCAATATTCCGGAAAGCCGCTGGTATTGCCATTGAGTACAGCAAAGCACTTGATGAAGGAAAGGTTCCAATAGGGCTTAAGGCCAAACATGCACTATTCGACAAGTTAGTTTTCTCGAAGATCCGCCATGCTCTCGGCGGAAGAGTTGAAGCAGCAATCTCTGGTGGTGCGCCACTTGGCGAGCGGCTAGGGCACTTCTTCCGTGGTGCAGGAGTACGCGTACTTGAAGGTTATGGATTAACTGAGACCACTGCTGGCGCAACTTTAAATCTTTCAACCGCTCATAGAGTCGGTTCTGTCGGAAGACCAATTCCAGGAACGACGATAAAGATAGCTGAGGATGGCGAAGTCCTAATTAAGGGCCCAATCGTTATGCGTGGCTATTGGCAGAACGATGCTGCAAATAAAGAGGTATTCACCGATGATGGATATTTCCGCTCCGGTGATCTAGGTAAGTTAGATGATGAGGGTTACCTATACATAGTAGGTCGCAAGAAGGAACTTATTGTCACTTCGGGCGGTAAGAATGTTGCACCAGCGGTCCTAGAGGATCGACTTCGTGCACACCCTCTTGTCTCTCAGTGCATTGTCGTTGGCGATAATCAACCATTCATCGCAGCGCTTGTGACTATAGACCCAGAAGCTATAAAGGCATGGATAACTGCAAATAAAAAGGATGGGGCGACTCTCGCGGAGTTAACTAACGATCCTGATCTGATTGCGGTAATTCAAACTGCAGTTGATGAAGCCAATAAAGCGGTAAGCAAGGCTGAATCAATCCGCAAATTCAAGATCTTGCCAGTGGATTTCACAATCGCTGGCGGTCAATTAACTGCGAAACTTTCAGTTAAGCGTCACGTTGTTCATAAGGAGTTCGCGGCAGAGATCGCCGAACTCTTTGCCTAATACAGAAGAAGAGAACAATCGTTTAGAACTAGCGCGCCGGCTCCATGATGGACCGGCGCAAAAGTTGATTGCACTTGGTTATCGTCTCGATAGCCTTATTGGTGAAAGTGGTCTCGCTGCTAAGTATCGAGGCGAACTAAGGGAAATCCGATTAGACCTCATAGAACTAACCGAGGATCTACGTGATGAGCTCTACTTAATCTCTTTAAGGAACCTCGCCTCACTGAGAGTTGAATTGCCCGAAATCCTTACTGATTTCGAGATTAACTTAGTGCTACCCACAAGAGAAGAACGACCTGAATTAGAGAATTCACTTGCCACTCTAGTTCTAGAGATAGCGCGCAATGCCGCCAAACACTCAACAGGAAAACGCTTCTGGGTACATATCCAGAGTTGCGTTGATTTAGTACGCCTTCAAGTAGGCGATAACGGAAGCTGGAAAGTTTCAATAAAGGAACGATCTTTCGGGCTTAGGTTGATCAACGCTCAAGTTCAAAAGCTTGGGGGCGAAATAGAGTTGCGAAGCGGAGACTTTGGAAATGAATATCTAATAGAGATTCCCAGAACATGACCCCTAAAATTCTTGTGATAGATGATCACGTGCTAGTTCGAGAAGGTCTACGCCGTGCCCTCTCTATGAACGAAAACTTGAAAATCATCGGTGAGGCAGCCTCTAAGCGGGAGGCGTTAGTGCAAATTCCACATCACAAACCAGAAGTAATCGTCGTCGACCTACATCTTCCTGATGGAAGCGGGTTGGAGATAATTGCTTGGGCTAGAGCGCTCTCGCAACAGATGGGAATTGTTGCGCTAACTTTCTCAAGCCAACCAGAACAAGTTCTTGCTTGTATGCAATCTGGAGCAAGCGCCCACGTATCAAAGAGCGCTCCCATTGCTGAATTAGTTGAAGCAATTGAGAAGAGCTTCTTAAGTCCGCTTACATTCTCAGCACGGCGAGCCACAGAGCTCATCTCAAGGCGGAACGAACCTTTTAATCTGACCGCTAGAGAGTTGGAGATTTTGGAGATTCTTCCTACCGGTGACACGGTAGCTGAGATGGCATCCCGACTATTTGTTAGCGAAGCAACAATCAAGAGTCACCTTGCGGCGATTTATCGAAAACTAAAGGCAGGTAACCGAGTCCAAGCAATTAATGCCGCACGAAGTGCTGGACTACTTCCGAAGTAGTTGATTAAATTTATTTGACCAGATTTCCCAATTCCATTCTGACTCCACCCACTGGCGACCTCGTTGGCCCATTCGAACCCGTAATGATTCATCTCTTAATAGTTCTATGCATCGCGCTGCGATTTCGCTTACATCTTCGCCATCTACAACAAAACCAGTTTCGCCATGGATAACCGCATCTGGTGCGCCACCCGATGACCCGCCAATCACAGGCAGAGCACATGAGCTCGCTTCAAGATAGACAATGCCAAGCCCCTCGACCTCTAGCCCGAATAATCTCGAACGCGAAGGCATCGCAAAAATATCTCCCATCGAAAGATACTTAGGAAGATTGGGATAAGACAATGGTGGGGTTACCAGACTTACTTGGATGAGGTCTAAAGTGCTCTGTATCGATTCCAGGTGCAATCTTGATTAGTTTCTCCTTTGGAACAACTCGGGAAATTGCCTTCCCGGTGAACTCACCTAGATACCCGAGATAATCAACCTTCTTTCCGATCTCGCGCATTAAAAGGGAGAATGGAGGAATCTTTGACCACCAGACTTCATGTCCATGAGTCAGTGCAACTACTCGTTCGACCGATCCGATTCGAAGCCACCTTGCAGCAAGCCCCAATGGCGCTGCAGCTCCAAACCAAATTACTTCGATTTCTCTCTCCTTAGCTAACTTTCTCAAGTTACCAATCACTCTTGGGGTGGGTAGAAGAATTTTTGCCCGATCGCGAATCACTTCAACTTTATATTTTCTCAGCCACTCTCGATCGTAACCTTCATGGCCATCTTGCTTGGATGTGTAAACAACTATCCCCTGGGTTCCAACTCTCTCGAGAAGTCCAATCACAAATGTTTCAATGCCGCCAGCCCGTGGCCCAAAATCATTGGTAACCAGAAGTATTCGTGAGTTCATAAAGTAATTAGAGTTTATGTGTTTCGTTAGAGGCGACGTGCGCCTACATACTTCTTACGTCCGAAGTAATTTCCGAATTCTACGATTTGAACTCGTGCCCCAGGTCTTGGGGCATGGACCATCTTTCCTTTTCCTACGTAGATGCCCACATGTGATATCGGTGAACCAAAGAAGACCAAGTCGCCCGGAAGAAGGTTGCTTCGAGCGATAGATCTTCCATATCCAAATTGCGCCCTAGAGGAATGTGGAAGTCGCACGCCGGCCTGTTCATAAGATCGCATAGTTAGCCCGGAGCAATCCCAACGGATTGGACCTGCGGCGCCCCAAACATAGCTATCACCGATCTGCTTGAAGGCGTATCGAAGCGCTACCCCAGCTCGACCCGAGACGGTATTGGCCAAGCGCGCCTGTTCCCGCGAGTAAGCCTGGCGCTCATCTTCATCCATGGCTTGGAGTTTGAGTAATCGCTCGCGATCCTTCTTCTCTAGTTTTGAGAGAAGTTCTTCGGCTTGTTCTAACTTACGTTTAACTTGTGCGGCCTGCGCGCGATAGCGAGCTTCGGCAGCCTGGACTAAACGAAGCTTGTCTTCAACTGTTAATGAGGTGGCATCTAGACGTTGCTTTGCGGTCGCAAACTTTCTCAACTCCGCAGCTTGCTTGCGCGTTATATTCTCAAGTGAGCCAGCCGAGGATAGATATAGCGAGGGATCGGAAGAAAAGAGCAACTCCACTCCTTCACCAAGGCCAGTTGATTTGTAACGAGCGACTGCGATTGATGCAAGCGATCGCCGGATTGCGTCAACGCTAGCTTTCTGGGTTTGAGCTTCCTGTTGGACTGAAGTGAGTTGGCTCTTCAATCTTGCGAGCTGCACTTTTGCAGCTTGAGCATTTTCACCAGCCTCGGCGGCATCTTCTTGAAGTTGCTCAACTTCTTGTCGTACTCGCACCAGGTCAGCGCTTGGAGCGGAGTTAGAAGGTGGAGCGAAAGGGAGGATTAGCGCAAATGAAAGGGCTCCGATTAGTAACGCTCGCGCTCTTCGCATCGGTTTAGGCTAACCGGGGGCTCTCGCTTATCTCAACCTGAGCGGCGCGTGGGTTGCTGAGAATCTTGGGAATTTTCATACCTGAGCGGGGGAATCATCCCTCTCGAGGCAAGCAAATCGATTACTCGAGCCTCTTCGGAGCCGAGGTTGGCATTTGGTGGACCTATCAATATCGAGACAACGCAATCGCTACAAGCGATATCGCGCATAGTGCATGAGTCGCAATCAATAATCATGAGATGAAGGTAGGGGTGGCCACTGACATCCTTCGCAAAGGTAGCGTTCGCTTATGGTTCGCGTGCGGGCAAATCTCATCGTTGCTGGCAATGGCATGACCACTCTAAATGGCAGTTCACGCCCGCTAAGTAACCCGGAAGATAGACGAAGATTCCATGCCTTACGCAAAGCATCTAGCGCAGTAGCTATTGGAGGTTCGACTTTCCGTAGCGAGCCCTATAGCAAATGTCCCTTGCCCCTATTCGTGGCTACCACCAATAGAGATTTGGCAGGGGAACTCTCTAGCGCTCAAGAGAGAGAATTCCTAAATCTCTCCCCACTAGAACTTGTGAAGTTCGCACTCAAGCAAATAGATGGAGCCCTCTTGATAGAAGGCGGAGTGAGCTTTCTGCGCGAATTAATCGAAGCTGAAATCATTGATGAACTTCAGATAACTCGAGTTGAGACACATGGAGATGGACACCCATTCGACGATTTATTGCTACAGAAACACTATCGATTACTTTCAAGCGAAGATAGCTACCAATCAAAATTCGAAATTTGGGCTCCAAGAAAAAGCTGGTAGCCCAAATCAGCCGATAGAAATCAGAGCCACGCCGCAAATTGCAAAGAATATTCCGAAGTATTGAGCGCGATGTAATCTCTCATTTAAAAACTTAAATGCGAGTAGCGCTGTGACAATAGGAAACAGCGAACCAAGAACTAGCGCTATCGAGACTAGCCCCTTTGTGGTCGCTACTCCCAATAAGAAATTTGCCAGAAAATCAGCGACTCCGATGAAAATAAGAAGTGGGAATAAATTCTTCGTGAAACCCCCAATAGTTCGATAACGCAAGGCGAGAATCACACAGATAGTTACGGAAGCTACGCGCATAGACGTCATAGTGTGCATAGAATCAATCTTCGCTCCGATAGCTATGAAAGTTAGCGCTCCACCAAATCCCAGAGCTGCGATCAGAGCGAATACAAGCGGCTTAACAGGTAGGCCACCTTTAATTTCAGGACCGCTTGCTAAAAATGCGCCAAGTAGGGCGACCGTAATTCCCACGGCTTGGAGAGTGGTGGCACGTTCTCCTTGAATGTAGGCAACCGTTAGTGGGATCAGAACCGAGAGCGAGCTAATAGGACTGACAACTCCCATTCGCCCGGTCGCAAGACCGGAATAGAAGGCAATCAGACCGATAAAACCGGAGATTCCCGCAATGACTCCGGCAATGAAATATCCATTCCACTCAAATGTTGGAGTAATGAATGGTGAGCCGAATTGGGTTCCAATCGCTATTACGGAAACTCCAAAAAGTAGACCGAAGAATTGCGATACTCCTGTTACAGCTATAGCGCGATAGCGCTTTGAGAGGTTTCCCGCTAGGTAATCAGCTGTTCCCCAGAGAAGGCTTGAGAGAAGCGCCAGCAACGAACCCATCGCAGAACCTTATCTGCTCGCGCCTCCCGAAATAGGAAAGTCACCTCTTCTACCCTTATCTCGTGCCGGGCTCTTCGCAAAATACCGCGTTATTTGAGAAGTTTTCCCTTCTTGCTCGTGAAATCAAAACAAGATCAGAAATTACCTTTGAAGAGGTTCCGGCGCCGCAGCGTCTCGCTCCTTTTGCAATTGCTTTCTCGGTTGATGTAAGTGCCGGAATTGCTTCGGAAAACTCTGACGAGATAGATGATGTGGCAACTGGTCGCTTTGTAATGCTCCATGATCCAGCTGGACAAGATACGTGGGAGGGTGAGTTTCGCGCAGTAACCTTCGTTCGATCAGCAATTGAAGATGATCTGCAGTCCGATCCATTACTTACCGATGTTGCCTGGTCCTGGGTTGCGGAATCGTTGGATTCAGTAAAGGCAGATTTCACTTCTACAAGCGGCACTGTCACGCGAGTATCGAGTGCATCCTATGGACAACTCTCGGAGAAAGATCAATCATCTGAAATTGAGATTAGAGCCTCTTGGACACCTACCAAAGCGGACTCATTGATTAGCCATCTTCATGGCTGGATAAAACTGATTGAGATTGTCTCGGGCTTAACGCCAATCGCCGAAGGAGTCAGTTCGCTAAAGTCGCGGCGCTGATTGATGGAGACACTAACTGTCCCTAAAGGTGGGACTCCCCCGGTAATTGAGAGCCGTTCTGAGTTTAAAAACGCACTAGATGCCTTAAGGGGCGGCGCCGGTCCGATTGCAATCGATGCAGAACGAGCTAGCGGCTACCGTTACAGCGCACGTGCTTATTTGATTCAAATCTTTCGCAGAGGTGGCGGACTTCATCTTCTAGATCCCATCGCGCTTAGCAGTGCTCCTGAAATTGATCATCTCAACGAAATCATTGCAATTGAAGAATCAGTCATCCACGCAAGTAGTCAGGATCTCGATTGTCTTCGGGATTTTGGACTAAATCCAAAGATCCTCTTTGATACAGAATTGGGAGCCAGAATCGCTGGATGTGAACGGGTCGGCCTTGGCGCCCTTTGCGAGAGTTTGTTGGGCATTCAGATTGCTAAAGAGCACAGCGCTGTTGATTGGTCTCATCGACCATTAAGACAGGAATGGCTCGACTATGCCGCTCTTGATGTTGCAGTGCTTCTAGACATT
>RGJX01000003.1 GCA_010023045.1 Actinomycetota bacterium
TACTGATTTTCGGACCAAACTCTTCCCTGGTTCCGCCCGACTAGTCGAGCTGGCCGATCGGGTTCAAACTTTGCAGGTGGAAGCGCTCTGCTGGTGCGGCGAACGAGCCACTCACAACGCACGAACCCTAGATGGAGTAATGGTCACAGAAGGCGAACAAGTCGTGGTTGGAGACACTGGTGGACGAGATGTTGTCGCTTATGAAGTTCTATGTAGACGACATCACATGAGAAAAGTGACTGCACGGGCGAGCGGAGAGGCACATCAATCAACTGATCCGCTTCCCTTTTCGTAGCGAATTTCCTTCGCGACAATCGTAAACTGCGCTCTATGAATATCTCAACGTCGAAGAAGGTTCGCGGTTATGCAGCGCTAGATCCGAAATCTGGTCTGGCCCCTTATGAGTTCTCGCGCCGCGAGTTGAGAATTGATGATATTGGGTTTGAAATTCTCTATGCCGGAATTTGTCACTCCGATATTCATCAAGTGCGAGAGGAGTGGGGACCAGCGCTTTATCCCATGGTTCCTGGGCATGAGATTGTAGGAGTCGTAACGGAGATTGGTTCGGCGGTGAAGAAGTTCAAAGTTGGTGACCGTATTGGGGTTGGGGTATTTATTGACTCATGTAGAAAATGTAGAAATTGCATCTCTGGCCTAGAACAGTATTGCTCTGAAGGAATGACTGGTACCTACAATGGGTATGAGCGAGATCGCAAAACTATTGCCTTCGGTGGCTATTCAAATTACTTCGTGATAAATGAACGATATGCGGTTACAGTTCCCGAGAACCTAGACCTTGCAGGGGTTGCCCCGCTCTTATGTGCAGGAATCACGCTTTATTCTCCGATTCGTTATTGGAATGTCGGCAAAGGTAGCCGCGTCGCTGTAATGGGTCTAGGCGGCTTGGGCCATATGGGCGTTAAATTCGCTGCCGCACTGGGAGCTGAAGTCACAGTCCTCAGTCATTCACCTTCCAAAGAGGTAGATGCAATCGGAATGGGTGCACATAAATTTATCCATACGAAGGGCGATGGCTGGAACGAGGGTCTTAAGAAGAGCTTCGATCTTGTTCTAAATACCATTTCCGCGGAAATTGATCTCGAACCTTATTTACAACTCCTTGACACCAATGGAACTCTTGTGGTGATCGGCCTACCTGGAAAACCATATGCCTTGAGCGCTGGGACTCTTTTGGACGGTCGCCGCTCGGTTGCTGGCTCCATGATCGGTGGCATGCCTGAATTGCAGGAAATGCTCAACTTCTGTGGCGAAAAAGGAATAGTAAGCGATGTTGAAGTTATCAATGCAGATTACATCAATGAGGCATACATTCGGACGGTTGCTAGCGATGTTAAGTACCGCTTCGTAATCGATGGAAAAACTTTTTAGAAATTCGATGCAAGAAGGGCGATGAGCGGCGCAAAAGCAAGTGCCGGCAATAAATCTCCAATTGCGATCTCTTTGATTCTCAATAGCTTCAAAGCTATTCCAAAAAGGAGTACTCCCCCGGTAGCGGTCATTGACTGAATCTGATACTCAGTCAATACGTTGCCAAGACCAAATCCAACGATTGTCCATAGTCCTTGATAAATTCCTACTGAAAGAGCAGAGAACGCAACACCCCATCCCAAGCTAGCTGCGAATGCTATTGAAGCGAAGAAATCAAGGATACTTTTGAGCATAAGTTGATCAATGCCAGTTGACATTCCATCGCTAATGCTTCCAAGTATCGCCAGTGGCCCGATAACAAAGATTAGTGATGCAGTAACAAATCCCGCGATGAATTTCTCACTGCTTGCTGACGATTCCGAACTGGCAAATCGCCTATTTAATATCACTCCGAGACCGTTTAGACGTTCTTCAAGTCTCATTGATGAGCCTAATAGCCCGCCTAGGATTAGTGATGCAAGAACAATTAAAATGGGAAACCCGTTTGGGACTGAAGAAACAATCTCATCCTCAAAGAGTGAACCCACGGCAGATGCTGCACCAATTAGCGTTACTGCGCCCAGAACATCGGTTAGTAAATCTCTGGTGCGCGATTTAATTCGATTTCCAAAAAGCCTTCCGAGAAAGGTTCCGATGAGGATTGCAAATACATTGAGAACCGTTCCCAAACCTACGAACATATGAATATCTTAGAGTAGAGTGAGGATGTGATTTCTTGGATGAACTTTTTTCGTCCGCACAAAACGGTACCAAAAACACCTTGGACTGGATCACACCCGTGGGATCTCGCTCCGATTCGGGTATTAATACTCTCTTCGGGCCTTTTTATTTTTGGATTGGGAGATTCGCTGGTAATTCAATCTACGCTTGGAAACGCGCCTTGGTCGGTGCTTGCACAAGGCATTTCGGGACAACTAAATATTTCCATCGGTACAGCAACGCTTCTCGTTAGCGCAGTCGTACTCGCTATGTGGCTCCCTTTGAGAGAGCGGCCCGGTTTTGGCACGATTATGAATATATTGATCATCGCCGGGGCAATTGATGTTGGTATCTGGCTCTTTCCCTCACCTCAAGCGTTTCCTGCACAACTTGCCTATGTCTTAATAGGTATAGCGATGGTTGGCGCTGGTTCTGCCTTTTACATAACTTGCGGCCTGGGACCTGGTCCGCGCGATGGTTGGATGACCGCATTACATAAAAGAACTGGGGTTAGGGTGGGACGCGTCCGCCTCGGTATTGAACTATCTGTGCTCACCCTGGGGTGGCTTCTCGGTGGCACCGTTGGACTCGGAACTGCCCTTTTCGCGCTTCTTATCGGTCATTCGGTAGCAATCTCTTTTGGTGTCGTTTCCCGTTTTACTGCCCGGTAGCAAATAGGTTTGGGCCTTCCCTCAGCTCGTGGACTGCCTCCACGCGGTGTCGCAACCACCACCGTTAAAAAATTAGCGATCTCTCACTTCAGTGTTGAGATGAAAGGCAGAAGATGCTGGATACCTTCTTCAAAATCTCAGAACGCGGATCTTCCGTAGGTCAGGAAATTCGCGGCGGCGTTGTCACCTTCTTTACGATGGCTTACATCGTCGCTCTTAACCCATTAATCATCGGACTTGCAAAAGATGCCGATGGAAAATACATAGGCGGCGGAGATGCTCCTAATCTCGCTCTCATTGCTGCTGCAACTGCGCTAGTCGCGGGCGTTCTTTCGATTCTCATGGGCGTAGTTGCCAATTTCCCATTGGCGCTCGCAACTGGATTAGGTTTGAACACTTTCGTGGCAGTAGCAATCGCCTCACAAATGACCTGGCAAGATGCCATGGGACTTGTCGTCCTTGAAGGCATCATCATCACAATCTTGGTCTTAACTGGCTTCCGTACTGCGGTATTCCGCGCTGTGCCGACCCAATTAAAGATCGCGATCTCTGTAGGTATCGGACTCTTCATAGCCCTTATTGGTCTTGTTGATGCCGGTTTCGTCCGTAGAACTGCTGCAGGCCCGGTTCCCGTCACCCTTGGTGATGGTGGCGAGCTCGTAGGCTGGCCAATCGTCGTCTTCTCCTTTGGACTCTTCTTAACCATCGGTTTGATGGTCCGAAAAGTTAAGGCTGCGCTTCTTCTTGGAATCGTAGTTTCGACGGCGCTCGCAGTTGCCATAGAAAACGCATTCAAGATTGGTCCAAATTTCGACGGAACAAATGTAAACCCAAAGGGTTGGGGGCTAAATGTTCCTGCTGTTCCTTCGGAGATCGTTGCTACTCCAGACTTCAGCCTTCTCGGACAATTTAATCTCTTTGGATCCTTCGAGAGAGTTCCGCTAATCACTGCGCTCTTGCTCGTATTCACACTTCTCTTGGCGGACTTCTTTGACACCATGGGAACCATGACTGCGATTGGTCAAGAAGCTGGCTTGAACGATAAAGACGGAACACCTCCAAATGCTGAGCGAATCCTCCTTGTGGACTCACTAGCTGCCGTTGCTGGCGGAGCCTCTTCGGTTTCCAGCAACACTTCTTATATCGAATCTGCTTCAGGCGTTGGCGAAGGTGCGCGTACCGGACTTGCTTCGGTTGTAACCGGAGTCCTCTTCCTCCTCACGACATTCCTATCTCCGCTTGTTGCAATCATTCCTTATGAAGCGGCCGTTCCTGCACTTATCATCGTTGGATTCTTGATGATGACCCAGATTAAGTCGATTGATTGGGAAGATTATGGAATTGCAATTCCTTCCTTCTTAACAATTATCTTGATGCCATTTACCTACAATATCTCTGTAGGAATTGGTGCAGGATTCGTTTCATATGTTGTAATCCGTGCCCTTCAGGGTCGGACAAAAGACATTCATCCTCTTCTAGCTCTGGTTGCTGGTCTCTTCATGATTTATTTCTTGAGCGACCCAATCAATACCTGGATCGGATAAGTTCGAAAAGCACGTTAATCAAAAGATTTCGGGGCTCGGGTAACCGGGCCTCGATTTCTTTTACCAAGAAATGGTCTCCTTGCCAATTTTCTCTAGGAGTGAATTAACCTTTGAGAAGGGCTTAGATCCCAGGAATCCTCGGTGCGCAGATAGTGGACTTGGATGTATACCTTCAACCAATCGTTCCGGTGGAAACAAGCTCGCTAATTCACGAGCGGAGTTACCCCAGAGCAATCCGATCGCACCACTTTCGCCACAGACTCGAGCGATCGTCTCTGTTACTGGCTCCCAACCCCACTTAGCGTGTGAGCCGCTGGCTCCCGCGGTCACAGTTAGGACGCGATTTAGCAACATTACGCCTTGATTCGACCATCGAGTTAAGTCGCCATCTGCGGTATTAGTGAAACCAATATCAGTCAGTATCTCTTTCTGAATATTCATTAGAGAACCTGGCAATCCGGATTTTCTTGGCTGAACCGAGAAAGCCAAGCCACAAGCATCTTGCACATTTGGGTATGGATCCTGGCCAATTACGAGTACTTTTACATCTTCAGGATCTATTTCCAGCGCTCGGAAAACCCATTTCTTATCAGGCAAGATTCGCTCGCCGGCATTTGCAAGATCCTGGAGTTTCACTCCTATCTGATTTACTACATCGCGGTGGCTTGAAAGATGCTGCTGCCACTTCTCCGGAATCGATTCAAAGAGCATCTCAAAGATTAAGCTCGTCTTGAAATCGCAGAATATCGAAGGCCATCATGCGATAAAGCTATATTGACACCGAAGAGTTGATTTAGATTTGATTCGGTTAACACTGAATCGATTTCACCGGCTGCAAAGACTTCTCCAGAGTTAAGGAGTAGTACATGCGTAGTGCCACGCGGGATCTCTTCGATGTGGTGAGTCACTATGACTGAAGCGGGTGCCCCTTCTTGATCGAGGTATTGAGAGATGCGCTCCAAAATATCTTCCCGCCCGCCTAAATCAAGAGCGGCGGCCGGTTCATCTAGTAAGAGAATTTCTGGATCTGCCATTAATGAGCGAGCAATCTGCACGCGCTTTCGCTCACCTTCGCTAAGCGTTCCATAGTTTCGATCGGCCAACTCTCGAACGCCAAAAATATCTAGGAGCGCTTTAGCCCGTGACTCATCCCAAAGGTCGTACTCTTCGATCCAACGACCAGTAATCGCATAGACTGCAGTAAGAACTAGATCTACCACCCTTTCATTGCTTGGTAACGAATCTTGCAGCGCGCTAGAGGACATACCAATGCGCGGACGGAGTTCGAAGACATCGACACTTCCCATTCGATTACCCAGAATCTCGACCGATCCAGAACTCGGGTGAATCAGCGCCCCTATGAGCGCTAACAAAGTTGTCTTCCCGGCGCCATTGGGACCGATAATCACCCAACGCTGACCAGTTGAAAGGCTCCAAGTGATTGGCCCGAGTATGACCTTTCCATCCCGAACGACAGAGACATCCTCCAGATTTAATAGGGTGCTCATGACCGAGAAAGATACCTGTCGCTCTTATACAAAGTTGGAAAATCAGGTTATGCGGAGCGTCACGATGATCGCCCTCTAAGATTCCTGAGTGACGTCAAAATCGCATCTAACCGCAAGAGCGCTCGTTCTTGCTTCCGGCCCCGACAATCCTGCGGCCGCTGAGGTTGTAAGTAAGACTTTGAGTCAATTTGTCTATGAATTAATTGAACTTCAGCGGATCGATCTTGGAGGACGCACAATTATCGCCCTATTAATCGCTCATGATCCTGCGCACTTCGAAGCTATTCGACTGGATCTTGAAAAAATGGGGCCTGAGACAAACCTAGATATCGCGATTCTTGAAATTGAAGATTAGTTGCCGTGAAATTCAAGCTAATTCTCTCCGATGTAGATTCCACATTGATCCAACAAGAGGTCATCGACCTCTTAGCAGCAGAATCAGGACATGGAAGTGAAGTTGCTGCCGTAACTGCAAGAGCCATGGCCGGCGAACTCGACTTTCAAGAAGCGCTGAAAGCACGGGTAAAACTACTCGAAGGATTGCCAGAATCCGTCTTTGAGAAAGTAGCAACAAAAGTAACCCTCTCGCATGGGGCCACTGAATTGCGAGAGTTCTGTCGCGATCATCGAATCAAATTTGGCGCGATAAGCGGCGGTTTCATTCAAGTATTACAAAGAATTCCATTTTTTAACGATCTAGATTATCTAGTAGCGAACACGTTAGATGTAGCGACTGGTCATTTAACTGGCTTGGTCCGCGATCCAATAATTGATCGCGAGGGGAAACTCCATCATCTAAAACGTTTCGCGCAATCCCATAGAATCGATATTTCAGGCACTATCGCTATTGGAGATGGGGCTAATGATCTGCTGATGGTAGAACATTCAGGATTTGGAGTGGCATACAACGCGAGACCTGTCCTTCGTAAGGTTGCAAAGCTCTCAATCGAAGATGATTTAGCTGAGCTAATCCCAATTCTGAAGAACTCCTAAGGTTAAAGGCGACAAGAATGAATATCGGTAACAAGAATTCCGCGCCCACCAATTGCCCATAATTTATCCATCGCAAGGTGTACTTCGTTTCGCTTGACCATGGCTCGAACTGCTACCCAATCAGGTTTTGCCAAGGGAGAGATTGTTGGAGATTCAAGACCGGGGGTGATTTCACAAGCGCTCTCTAAATTCTTCTTCTCGATGTCATAGTCAACTAAGACATATTGACGAGCTATAACCACACCGGAAATTCTTCTAATCAACGTTTCGACTTGAGGATTTGAGAAATTAGGTCGCCCAATCAGCAGCGCCTGGCTCTTGAGAATAGTTGGCCCGAATATTCTCAAGCCTGCCTGCTTTATAGTATTTCCTGTTGCTACGACATCAATGATTAGGTCTGCTACTCCGAGCTTGATCGCGCCTTCAACCGCGCCATCCAAAGTTACAATTTCGGCTTTAACCCCTTTACCACTTAGGAAATCACTGACCAATCCTGGATATGCAGTCGCTATTCGCTTTCCTTCGATCTTTTGCTCGCTAATCTCTCCAGAATCTAATTGTTTAGTTGTAGCTGCCATCCGGAATTCGCTATGCCCAAAGTCAAGTTCCAGTTTCGCATCAGCACCCTTACCGCTATCAAGAAGTAGATCGCGACCGGTGACTCCCAGATCGATCTGACTGGAGGCGACATAGGTCGCAATATCGCGAGGCCTCAAGTAGAAGAATTCAACATCATTAATCGAATCTAGAAACGAGAGCTCCTTAGAGTCATTTCTCAAACGGTATCCAGCTTCTCGAAAGATCTGAGTGGCATCTTCTGCAAGGGCGCCTTTATTCGGCAGAGCAACTGAGAGCGTCATTCCTACAACCTCCGATATACGTCGTCGAGAGTCAGACCTCTATTCAGCATAAGGACTTGAACCCAGTAAAGTAATTGAGAGATCTCTAACGCAAGCGCATCATCGCCCTGAGCTTCGGCAGCTAATAGCACTTCGCCAGCTTCCTCTAGTACCTTCTTTGTTATCGCATGCGTTCCAAGGGATAGCGCCTCAACCGTCTTAGATGAGGGGTCGTTAGCAAGAGCTTTCGCAGAAAGTTCTAGCCACAACTCATCAAAAGTCTTCATAGTTCTTGAAGTTTACTTGACTGCGGCTGCTAGTTGCCGAAGAGTTTCTACTATCCCGGCAGGATCAGGAGAGTTAAAGACGACCGATCCCGCTACAAAAGTGTCTGCACCAGCTTGCTTTGCCTTTGAAATTGTCTCGAGATTGACTCCTCCATCTACTTGAAGCCAGGTATCGCCGAATCCCCCCTCATCAAGCCATCGCCTAGCGACTTCAACCTTTGGCATCATCTCACTCATAAATTTCTGACCACCGAATCCCGGTTCAACGGTCATGACAAGGATCATATCCACGGCCGGAATTAGTTCCCTTATCTCATCGATTGCGGTTCCTGGCTTGATTGCAATAGCTGATCGTTTGCCACGTCTACGAATCTCTGTAAGTAAACTCAATGGATCTGCACATGCTTCAAAATGAACTGTGATGCTAAATGCACTTGTATCTAAATATGGAAGAGCCTCTTTATCAGCGTTGGCGATCATTAGATGAACATCGACGGGAAGTTGGGAGCCCTCAATAATCTCGCGAGCGCGCTCAAAGCTAAACGTGAAATTAGGGACGAACTTGTTGTCCATTACATCAAGATGAAGCAAATCGCTTACCTGTGCTACTTTCGCGATCTCGCTTGGTAATTCATCGAAATTGGCGTTGAGAATGCTGGGACAAATCCGAATCACCTACGAACCATACCCTTCCTAACTTTGACGCTCGAGTAATGACAGATACATGCAGTCCGTACCATCTCGAAATGTCCAAAGTTGCAAGTCGCCATCATTGTCACCTCGAGGACCGATTTTGAGGCGGTTAAAATTGGGATGTCTCTTCAGGAAATCATTTACCTGCATCTTCGTCTCTGCAATATGGGGGCTACATGTTGCATAGCCGATGATTCCTCCAACGTTGACTCGAGTAGCGGCACTATCTAGAAGCTCCTGTTGAAGTTCGACTAGCGCACGTAAATCACTTGGTTTTCGTCGCCATCGAACTTCCGGTCTCCGGCGTAACGCTCCTAAACCAGTACATGGGGCATCGACCAAAATTCGATCAAACAGACCAAGTTGAACTGGAATTTGCCTACCATCGAACGATTCCACCTTTGAGCGTTTCACAACTTGCGCCAGTAAATTCGCCCGCACTTGCGTCGGCTCATTTACAACCAACTCGTCTTCCGGCAAGAGCGATTCCATGTAGGCCGCTTTCCCACCTGGGCCGGCACAGAGATCGAGCCATCGCAGAGGATGGTTTTCTGACTTCGTAGCCACAAATGTTTCCGCAACAATCTGAGAGCCGAGATCTTGAACTCCCGCCCGCCGTTCTCTTATAGCGGGGATATCCCCCGGGTTACCTTTAAATGAAAAGGCATTCAACGTGCCAGGAATCATCGAAGCGCCAGCTGCAAGTAATTCTTCATGAGTAGATCTATCTGGCCAACAAACGAGGGTCGGAAGGGCAATTTCATTATTTGCCTCTAGCTGTCTCTTAACGAGCGCTTCATCCTTTAGAGAATCCTTGAAAGCATTTATCACCCACTCTGGATGCGAATACTCCTCCGACATCGAAGCTGGGCTAACATCGAGATTCTCCGAAAGTCGTCTCATGACAGCATTTACATAGCTAGCTGCGCTCTTGCCGCAAACAACTTTTGCTAGATCAACGATTTCATTTACTGCTGCATGAACCGGCGTCTTCAAGATCAGTAATTGATAAGCGCCCATCCGAAGCACCGTCAAAACTTTGAGTTCAACGCTTGTAAGCTCTCTATCGAGATACTTTCGAATAGCGCCATCGAGAAATCCCCTCATGCGCAGAGTTCCGTAGACCAGATTCGTTACCAGCGCTCTATCTCGGGCTTCCAGGCTGGAGGAAGATAGAGTTCTGGGAACAACAAGGTTGCTATAAAGCTCAGAGTTGTCAATCTCGTAAAGCAACTCCCAAGCAATCTGTCGAGCGCTCTTATCTCTAAGTGATTTGCTATTCAAATTTCTCGCCAACTTGCAAGCGGACACCACGCGCCCACTCTTCGCTAGTCATAATCCGCTTACCTGCTTCTTGTAGTGAACCAATAAGTAGTGCCCCGTCTTTAGCTGCTACTAGAAGAGGTGAAACATTTATGACTTCTCCGATACTTCCATTCGCGCCTGGCCTTACTTGCGCAGCTAGAAATTTGACACGATTTCCCTTGAACATGGCCCATGCTCCCGGTTTTGGTGCGAAGGCTCGGATCTGTCTTTCGATCTGATCAACCTTACGATCAAATGAGATACGAAGTTCATCAGGCGAAATCTTCTTAGCGAGAGTGGGCTCACCGCGTTGAGCGATAGGTTGAGAATTCTTTGAAATCAGCTCGATGGCCTCCAAGACTGCTTCGCTACCAATTCTCGCCATCACTTCCAAGGCAGCTCCACTATTCATGTCCGCAATAGGTAGTTCTCTGGTCGAATAAATCGCTCCCGTATCCATGCCTTCATCCAGAGCGAATACCGTAACTCCGGAAAAGTTCTCGCCAGCCAAAATAGCCCGTTGAACGGGAGCGGCTCCGCGAAACTTAGGTAGAAGAGAAAAATGCAGATTTATCCAACCGTGTTTCGGGAGAACTAGCGACTCTTGTCTAACTAGCATGCCGAATGAAATCGCGACTACTAAATCGGCCTTTACGCGCCGTAAGGTCTCCGCTAATTCCTCTTGATTCGCGACGGTAAAAATTTGGTGCAAACCATCAAGCTCAGAGACTAGTTCTTGGGCTTTACTCTCCATTCCTCTTCCTGAGGGCTTCTCAGGTTTGGTAAGGATGCCCAATATTTGATGGCTACTCTTTTCTAACAGTTCAAGAGTGGGAAGAGCAAGCCTCGACGTTGAGGCTAAGAGAATCTTCAACTAAATACCTTTTCCAAAAGTATTATGCGGAGAAACGCGTATCTCCGGAGCAAAGCCTGCTTCTTGTGACGCCAAGAACCACTCTGAGTTTCGAATATCTTTCATCGCCTGCTTTCGCAGCTCCCCCGAAAGACGATCAATAAACACGATTCCATTTAAGTGATCAGTCTCGTGTTGCAGAGCCCGTGCGAGAAAGGCCGTTCCCTCGACCACGATTGGATCGCCGTACATATTGAATCCTTTAGCGACTGCCCGCATAGATCTTGGAGTGTCATACCTAAGCTCTGGGAAAGAGAGACACCCCTCTTCGCCTTCTTGCATCTCATCGCTGAGATCGAGCGTGGGATTGACCAGGTGACCAATCTCCTCATCAACATCCCAAACAAAAACTCGAAGCGGAACCCCTATTTGGGGTGCGGCGAGCCCTGCGCCCGGCGCATCAACCATCGTGTCAATCAGATCTTTTACCAAAACTCGCAGCTCTTTATCAAAATCGAGAACTGGAGAGGCCGGGGTTGTTAAAACTGGATCTCCGAAAAATCGAATGGGTTGGATCGACACCTCTATATTCTACCTATAATGCTTTTCTCTATAGATCATGCGGGTCGATTTGAACCGAAATTAACGCCTTCCTACTTGCTGAGCGATACTTAACTAAGGCATATATAGCTTGGATTACCCGCTCTGATTCTTCGACCGGAATCCGCAGCACGTATTCATGAGAATGTATAGATTTCGAAACTTCAGCATTCTTAAACTGCAATCTAAATTGTTCTTGTATCGCACCTAAATCCTCGCCTTGGATTCGCACGATCCGGTGCCATGGTGGCAACTTAACTCTTCTTCGTTCCAGTAAAAGCGCCTTAGCCACTCTCATTGGGTTATCTGTATTGAGTGCCTGGGTCACACGATTGCTATAACTGAGGTCAACAAATATCGATGCGTCATCACGAACAAATTGCAGGAGAGAGAACCAATTGTCCAATAATCGCTCTTCGGCGCGCATAGTTGGCCGGTTAAGCTGTAATTCTCCATCTAGCAAAATTAATGCAGAATATTTCTTGTTCCGCGGCTCCATGCCTGGAGTTGCGATGACTATCCCAGTATTAGGGGCTTCTTCGATGGCCTTATTCGCAGTCGACATATATATCGGAATAGCGGGAAAAGCTTTCCCAAGCTCCTCCTCAATCCGTTGAGCTCCCCTTGATAAAAGCAGTTTCTCTTTGTTACCACACTCGGTGCATTTCCACTCCGAAGTAGAAAAACCACATGCAGAGCAGGAAAAGTCAGTTTTATTAAGCATTTTTAACTGGAAACCACATTCACAAGTCGGTCGACACCGGCAATTTTTGCAAATGACCAGCGTTGAATAATCCTTCGTTGCGACCTGAACAAGTACCACTCCAGTTTTTAAACCTTCGCGAATGCTTTGATGGTAACTATCTGGCTTTGAACGCACCCTTCTTCGTTGCAAAAAGCCTCTTCTCGAAGACTTAACAAGGTTGAGATATCCGAGATCGAGCAATCTATAAATCTCCATAGAAGCAAATCCACTATAGAAATGCAGGTCGATATTCTCGAGCCTTGATCTGATGAGAGCAACATCTCTAACATTCCAAAACGGACTTCGATCACTCCAATAATGATCGGAATTTTCATTGAAAATCACAATGGATGACAGGTCGGGAATCTGCCAGAAAATTGCAGCTCGTGTCCCGATAGTAATTGCCGATGTTGGGAACGTTTTCGGTCTTTTCGAACGGGCGAAAGCTTTTACACACCTTTCCTGGAAGCGCTCACTTAGTTGTGTAAAAAGCTCCTCAGCCTCTCGCTCAGTAGGAAGAAGTATTAGCGTAGTTTCAGACTCTGTGGAAAGTTGTTCTACTAATCTCGTCTTTGTTAGTGATGAGACATGCTCAAAGGTCCGACTGACTTCGAGCTTTCCACCGTGATATTTCTTTGAATACTCTCTTTCATAGTTTTCAGGAATGTAACGAAGAATCTTTACAATAGATGATGCGTAGCGCGAAGCTACTTCCGTAGCTAGCTTCAGGGCACTCTGGGAATATGCGTACCGGTTAAGTACCCTGATTATTGGTTTGCTTGTTGAGGGTTGATTCTCGAGAATTTCAAGAACGATTCCCTCGCGCTCTTCACTCTTGAAAGGTACTAAGACCCTTGAACCAATCTCCACCTCTGATTTGAGATCCTCCGGCAAGCCGTAGGTGAAGGGTTGATCAAGATGGGTAATCTCATGATCTATAAGGACATTGGCACTTGCTTTGAACCGAGATGCTCGTACGACTGTTTTTGCCCGCTCCCGTTTTAGCTTGAGCGGTTTCTCCGCCACTTTCCCTAGCCTTTTACAGCATTAGCAAGTGCAGATGAGCGATCAGTTCTCTCCCAAGTGAACTCAGTAAGTTCGCGGCCAAAGTGACCGTAAGCGCTAGTCTTTCTATAAATTGGACGCAACAAATCCAAATCCTTGATAATCGCCGCAGGCCGAAGATCAAAAACAGATAGGACTGCATCAGAGATTTGCGATACTGGGACTAATTCTGTACCAAATGTCTCAACGAAGAGCCCAACCGGATGAGCTTTTCCGATGGCATAAGCAACTTGAACTTCGCAACGCTCAGCTAAGCCTGCAGCAACTACATTTTTGGCGACCCAACGCATTGCATAGGCTGCTGATCTATCTACTTTTGATGGATCCTTACCACTAAATGCGCCACCACCATGACGGGACATTCCACCATAGGTATCTACAATGATTTTTCGTCCCGTTAGACCGGCATCTCCCATCGGACCACCGATGACAAATCTTCCGGTTGGATTGATCAGAGTTTTCATTGAATCAAATGGAATTGCAAATGTCGATAGGACTGGTTTGATAACCTGATCAATAATCTCAGGCGTCATTTTCTTCTCGATATCAATATCAGGGGCATGCTGAGAGGAAACTACAACGGTATCAACAGCAAGTGCCTTGAAACCGTCGTATTCGATTGTTACCTGGGTTTTGCCATCCGGGCGAAGATAAGGCAAGGATCCGTTTTTGCGCACTTGGGTTAGTCGCTCCGCTAAACGGTGCGCCATAGCAATCGGAAGCGGCATTAGTTCCTTTGTGTCTTTCACCGCGTAACCAAACATCAACCCTTGATCACCGGCGCCTTGCAGGTCAAATGGATCAACAGACTTTGTTACTCGCTCCTCTACTGCGTGATCAACGCCAGCTGCGATATCGCCACTTTGCGAGCCAAGAGAGACCGAGACTCCACAGCTATTGCCATCAAAGCCCTTCTCCGAGCTGTCATAACCAATCTCCAAAACCGTCTCTCGCACCAAAGACATAACGTCGGCATAGCCGTTTGTTGTGACTTCGCCGGCCACATGAACCTGGCCCGTTGTAATTAGAGTTTCACAGGCGACTCGGCTCTTGGGGTCCTGGGCAAGAAGCGAATCAAGAACTGAGTCGGAAATAGCATCTGCGATCTTGTCCGGATGGCCTTCGGTAACGCTCTCCGATGTAAATAGCCGCTTAGCCATTTATCACTCCTAACTCTTGAATAAGTTCAGACACAATGCGACGTCCTAATTCATGCTTATCTGCGGCCTTAAAGCTCCATTCACTTCCACGCTTTGAGAGCAAAATTCCAGTCGTTTCCTTCTCTCCAAAAACCTTTCCATTAGAGACATCCGTAACGTAAAGAAAATCAACACCTTTACTATGCAACTTCTTGAGGCCTTTCTCCCGGATTCCATCACCAGTCTCAGCGGCAAAACCAACAAAAACTTGATTCTCTCTCTTATTCTTCGTCGACTCTGCCAAGATATCTGGATTCTTTACAAGTGAGAGCGCTCTAAAATCTTCCTTATTTACTTTCTCGCTTGATGCTATTTCCGGGCGAGCATCGGCCACCGCTGCAGCCATAACTAGCGCATCGGCGCTTTCCAACTCGGCAGATAGAGCATTTTGCATCTCCTGGGCAGTTTTAACATCGATACGCTTAATTCCACCTAAAACATACTCTTCGGTTATTCCACTTATGACAGTGACTTCAGCACCTTCGCGTAACGCTTCATAGGCGATTGCTAAGCCTTGTCGACCGCTTGATTTGTTTCCGATAAAGCGAACTGGATCAATGGGCTCCATCGTGCCGCCCGTAGTTACAACTATCTTTTTACCCTTAAGGCCAGAGTTACTATCGCAAATCTCACGAACTTTGCCAATTATTCGAAGAGTTTCCGGGAAGCGACCGATACCAGAATCGGTGCCGGTAAGACGTCCTGTGTCCGGCTGCAAAATATAGAAGCCCCGAGCGATGAGCGTCTCAAGGTTTGCTTGTGTGGCTGGATTTAAATACATGCCCGGATGCATCGATGGAACTATTAATACTGGAGAACTAGCCGCTAGAACTGTTGTTGTTAATAGATCATCGGCGCGACCAGAAGCAAGCCGAGAGATTAAGTCGGCAGTCGCGGGTGCAATCACAATCAAATCGGCAGCATCTGCGAGCGCCACATGTGATACTGATTGAGTTCCTTCCCAAACTTCAGTCTTAACTTCTTTTCCCGAGAGCGCTTCCCATGTTGCTCTTCCAACGAAGTTCAGACTTGAATTTGTGGGAATAACGGTGACTTCAAAACCATCATCTTGTAGGCGTCGGAGGAGATCACAGGCTTTGTATGCAGCTATCCCCGCACCTACGCCTAATACAACCTGACGGCCGCGCGGGAAGGTAATCATTTATTTATCCGACTGTGGCTCTAGATTCTCTATTGTCAGCAGATTGTCGTTGATTTCGCGGAGCGCGATTGAGAGTGGCTTCTCATGAACATGTGTTTCAACTAGCGGACCCACGTATTCAAGTAACCCCTCGCCAAGTTGTGAATAGTAGGCATTAATCTGACGGGCACGCTTTGCGGCGTAAAGAACGAGACTGTACTTCGAACCACTCTTATCTAGTAGATCATCTATTGGTGGATTGGTGATTCCATCGAGATTTGGCACTATCTCTCCTTGTTAGCTGTTATTGCGATTAAGCCTGGCGGGTCGCTAAGGATACCAGCGCAGCTACCACCTCTTCGACTCGATGATTGACTACAACATGGTCAAATTCTGATGCAGCCGCCATCTCCTCGCGGGCTAACTCGAGCCGGGCTTGTATCCGTTCCTCGGAGTCAGTCCTTCGCCCTCTTATCCGCTCCTCTAACTCCTCGAAAGAGGGAGGCTTGAGAAAGATTAACAAGGCCTCCGGACGTGCACTGCGGATCTGTCTTGCACCCTCAATCTCAATTTCAAGTAAAACATGCTTCCCAGATGAAAGGGCAACCTCTACTGGTGTTGTTGGAGTTCCATACTTATGACCTGCGAAGTTGGCCCATTCTAGAAACTCGCCATCCTTAATCATTCTTTCGAATTCCGATTCGGAGACGAAGTGGTAAGCCTCGCCATCAATCTCTCCATTACGTGGCGCACGTGTTGTGGCCGAAACCGAGAAGAAAAATTCAGGATATTTCTTTAGTTCATTAACGATTGTGCTCTTTCCGACGCCACCCGGCCCAGATAGAACTAGGAGTCGACCTTGCATCTATCTTCCCTTCAACTCTCTCTGCAATTTCTCGCGTTGAGATACTCCAAGGCCCTGAACCCGACGAGAGTGAGAAATTCCAGCACGATCAAGGATTGCGATCGCTCGAACGCTACCAAAGCCCGGGAGCGATTCAATCAACTCCTTCACGCGCATCTTTCGAATTGCGATATCGGTACTTTCCAAGGCATCACGCCAATCCCGTTTTCCCTCTCTTACCTCTTCTTTAAATCGAGCTCTTAGTTTGCGGTGCTCCGCTGCTTTGTATAGCGCAGCACGCCTCTCTTCGCGGGAAAGATTCGGCGGCTGGTGCATGAGGCTAATTAAACCTACTTATTCAAGGGATTCAAAAACAGTTTTAGCTACGCTCCGCGGATCTTTAGCTTGAGTAATAGGTCTACCGATCACAAGAAAGTCCGCTCCCGCAGCAATCGCATCTCTCGGAGTCATCGTGCGCTTCTGATCATCATCCAGAGCGCTCGGTCTAATACCTGGAGTAATCAATGATATTTCTCTTGGGAGTAAGGCTCTTAAAGCTTTAACTTCAAGGGGCGAGGCAACAATGGCTCTTGCACCGGAGGCAACCGCAAGTTCGGCCCAACGTAGAGCTAACTCTCCGACAGGTTTCTCTATCCCTAAGGAGCTGAGCGTGTTTTGGTCCAAAGAGGTAAGGACAGTCACCGCTGTTACTCGAGTACCCGGCAGCGCCAAGGCCGCAGCCTTGATCATCTCCGAGCCACCTTGGGCATGTACCGTTAAGTAATCAACTTTAAGTTTCTCAAGACTTGTACTTGCCTTGCCAACTGTATTGGGAATGTCATGAAGTTTTAAATCTAGAAAAATGGAGATCTCAGGAAACTTTTTCTTAAGAATTACGACCCCGTTGGGGCCATTGGCAGCGAAGAATTCCAGACCCAATTTGAAGACACCTATGAAATCTGCTGTTAACTCGATCAACTCTTCACATCTTTCAACTTCTTGAGAATCCAACGCAAGAATGATTGGCGAATTAGCCATGGGCGATGCCGATCGCTTCTTGAAGTGAATTGAAACCCTTTGACTGAAGCAAACCTAAAAGCTCCTCTTTAACCTTTATAGCTGCGGTTGGATTTCCGAATGTTGCGGTTCCGATAGAGATACCAGAGGCCCCGGCGAAGATCATTTCAAGTGCATCTCGTCCAGTAGCTACCCCACCCATCCCAAGAATAGGAACGTTTGGAAGTGCTGCATGTACTTGGAAGATCGCTCGAACAGCTACAGGTCGTATTGCCGGGCCTGATAATCCTCCCGTAATTCCAGCCAGTTTTGGACGGACCGCATCAATATCGATAACCATTCCTAGGATGGTATTTATCAGGGCTAAACCATCAGCGCCCGCAGAGACAACTTCCTTCGCTATCGACACAATGTCTGTGACATCTGGGGATAACTTAGCAATAATTGGATAATCCCCTCCGATATTCCGACGAACCGCTTCAATTACGGCGCGTGAAGCGATTGGATCACACGCAAAAACCAGACCGCGATTTTCAACATTAGGGCATGAGATGTTAACTTCAATTCCAAAGAGCGCATTGATTCCCCTTAACTTTCGCGCCAGGGTGGCATACTCCTCAACTGTCTCACCCGAGATGGAGACAATTACTCGTGCCCCCTTACTCTGCAACCACGGGATATCGTTTGCTAAAAATTGATCAATTCCTGGTCCTTGCAACCCTATTGAATTAAGCATTCCGGAGGGTGTTTCAGCCATTCTTGGCGTCGCTCTGCCACTTCTCGGCTTTACCGCAATCGACTTGGTGACAACCGCTCCTAACTCATCGAGATCGAAAAATTGAGCCAATTCCTTACCAGATCCAGCGCAACCACTTGCGGTAAAAATTGGAGAGGGAAAATATCGGCTGCCAAACTTGGTTCGGAAATCAAATGCTTTGAATTCACTCATGAGCTAGATCCCCAAGTACCGGGTGGAATTTTGCGATTACTTCCCCAAATTACTTTGCTTCCATCAACGACCGGACCTTCGATACAGCTGCGCTGCATCCTTATGGATCCTGCTTCATCTTTCAATGGGATAACACAGGTCATGCAGACACCGATTCCACAAGCCATTGACTCCTCTACGGCGCATTGGTGAATTACTTGAGAACGTTGAGCTATCTCATCGACCGCCTCTAACATTGCCATCGGGCCGCATGAATAGATGATTTCCGTCTTGTGCTTCTCAATGAGTTGAGGAAGAACATCCGTCACTCTTCCTTTGACGCCAGCACCACCATCTTCGGTAGTAAGAGTCATAGTATTCACCGAACGTTTTCCTTCTAATGGAGCATAGATCTTGTTGGCATTTGACGCGCCTAAAACAATGTCGACTCGGCAACCACGTTGCTTGAGAACTTCGGCAAGTCCAAAAAGCGGAGCTGATCCATACCCACCACCAACCAGCAGCGCGCTAACCGGTTCGGTGGGAATACCAAAGGAAGTTCCTAAAGGACCCACCATGTCGACTCGATCATGGATTGCGCGTTCACTTAACCATCTACTACCCGAACCATGAGCGGCGACGACCAATTCGATTGTGCCGCCGAAGTTTCCACGATCACTTGCTCTATATATCGCGAAAGCTCTTCGTAGCACCATCGCTGAAGACTCTCCACCAACAGCTATTGCAACGAAATTTCCTGGTTTTGCATGAAGTGCCATCTCACCTACCGAAAAGACCATATGGTGATAAGAGCCGACTTTCTTATTCGATAGAACTTCTACGCTCTTTTGAATGGCCCGCGGATTTATATTCACTTTTGGGTCCAATCCTGGAGCGACCTGGTCGAGATTGGGCCATTTCTTAAAGCTCTGATTCCCGCTACAGCTGCTTTGAGCCCTGGAACTGTCGTTATGCATGGAATCCCTCTTGCGACAGCAGAGCTCCTGATAAGCCAGCCATCCTTCTTGGAATCTCGCCCAAAAGGGGTATTAATCACCAGGTTAATCTCGCCACTTTCGATTAGATCAACGGCCGACTTATTCCCTATTTCTGATTTCTCCGAATGCTTCATGACTAACTGGGTTTCAATACCTTCCTTGGCCAGAGTGGATTTAGTCCCCGCTGTGGCAAAGAGCTTAAACCCAAGTTGGTAAAGCGCACGCGCAGACTCAACGGCGTGGCTCTTATCTTTATCTGCAAGAGAAATGAAAACATTTCCACTCTTCGGCAGCGCGCCAAATGCAGCAATCTGTGATTTAGCGAACGCGCTTCCAAAGTCGGGTGCAATTCCCATCACCTCACCAGTCGATTTCATTTCTGGTCCGAGAGTTGAATCAACATTCTTCCCATCGAGACGTCGGAATCTATTCCAAGGAAGAACCGCCTCTTTCACAGCTATCCCATAGCTAGTTCCTAAAGCGGCTTTGGGCAAGATTTGTTGATCGCGGAGTTCGGCAATGCTCTTTCCGGCAGCAATCAATGCCGCTGCTTTTGCCAGCGATACGCCAGTTGCCTTACTTACATATGGAACGGTGCGTGAGGCTCTTGGGTTAGCCTCGATCACAAACAACTTGCCCTCGCTTATCGCATATTGAACATTAAGCAACCCTCTGACATCTATCGCTCGTGCAAGTTTCTCGGTCGTTGCAAATATTTCGTTCGTCATCGATTCTGAGATGGATTGTGGCGGTATAACACAGGCGGAATCTCCTGAATGAACACCAGCTTCCTCGATGTGCTCCATTATTCCCGCCAGATAAACGCTATCGCCATCAAAGAGCGCATCAACGTCAATCTCTATCGCGTTATCGAGAAATCTATCAATAAGAACCGGATGATCAGGATTTATCTCTGTGGCCCTATCTATAAAACCATGTAGCGAATCCTCGTCATAAACGATTTCCATTCCTCGCCCGCCGAGTACAAATGACGGACGGACAAGTACGGGATAGCCAATCGAATTGGCAACCTCTTTAGCCTCCAAATATGAGAAGGCGGTTCCAAATGCAGGGGCGTTTAGTCCCGTTTTCTTAAGTACCTCTCCAAACTCACCACGATCTTCAGCTTTGTGTATCGCAGATACCGAAGTTCCGATTATTGGCACGCCCTCTTTGGCAAGACCCGCTGCTAAACCAAGAGGAGTCTGCCCACCAAGTTGAGTAATTACTCCAAGCACCGGTCCCACCGAAGCTTCAGCGTGGAATACCTCTAAAACATCTTCCAGAGTAAGCGGCTCGAAATAAAGGCGATCAGATGTGTCATAGTCAGTAGATACCGTTTCGGGATTACAGTTAATCATGATGGTTTCATAGCCTGCTTCACTAAGCGCAAAACAAGCATGCACACATGAATAATCGAACTCAATACCTTGACCTATTCGGTTCGGCCCACTGCCCAAAATTATGATCGCCGGTTTTGTTCGGGGCTTTATTTCACTCGTTAGGTCATAAGAGGAATAGTGATAGGGCGTAAATGCTTCGAATTCACCGGCGCAAGTATCGACAGTCTTATAAACTGGACGCAACATATGACGCCAACGAAGCGCTCGTACCTCACTTTCATCGATCCCACGGAGCCGCCCAATCTGGCGATCTGAAAATCCGATTCGTTTAGCACGCCGCAAGATTTCAAGGTTCAAATCAGCGTTACTTTTCAATTCTTCTGCAAGTTCATTTATGCGCTGAATTTGAGCGAGAAACCATGGGTCAATCCCAGTTGCCACATGGACCTCGTTAATCGATGCACCCAGGGCCATGCCTTGCTGAACTTCTTGCAGCCTAAATTCCGTTGGAACCTTCATGGACTCCAGTAACTCTTCTTTAGATCTGGTGAAATCCCAATTGAACTCAGAACCCTTCTTCTCTAGAGAACGGAGTGCTTTTTGAAGGGCTTCCGGGAAGGATCTCCCCATCGCCATCGCCTCGCCAACGCTCTTCATCGTTGTAGTAAGCCTCTGGTCAGCCTCCGGAAATTTTTCAAAGGCAAAGCGCGGAATCTTCACGACTATGTAATCCAAGGTTGGTTCAAAGGAAGCTGGAGTTTTCTCAGTTATGTCATTAGGAATTTCATCTAGGGAATAACCAATCGCGAGCTTTGTTGCAATTTTTGCGATTGGAAAGCCGGTTGCTTTCGAAGCAAGAGCGCTGCTGCGTGAGACACGGGGATTCATCTCGATTACGACAATTCGTCCATCTCGGGGGTTTACTGCGAATTGGATATTGCAGCCTCCCGTGGCAACTCCTACTTCGCGAATGATCGAGATAGCAAGATTTCTAAGCTTCTGAAACTCGACATCTGTGAGTGTAAGCGCCGGCGCAACGGTAATCGAATCACCTGTGTGAACTCCCATCGGATCAACATTCTCAATGCTGCAGACAATGACCACGTTATCCTTGTGATCCCGCATAACTTCAAGTTCATACTCTTTCCAACCAATGATTGACTCTTCAAGTAGAACTTCAGTAACTGGGCTGTACTGAAGCCCAGCTCCAGCGATGAGTCTTAGTTCGGCTTCGTTATAGGCAATACCGCTTCCTAATCCGCCCATAGTGAAAGAGGGGCGAACGACAACTGGATAATTTAAATTCTTGGCAGCCTCAAGGCACTCTGCAATTTCATGGCAGATTATCGAGCGCGCTGATTCTCCGCCAACTTTTTCGACAATAGTTCTGAATTCTTCCCGGTTCTCCCCCCGCTTGATTGCCGGTATATCAGCTCCAATCAATCGAACCTGATACTTTGCAAGAATTCCTAATTCATCTAATTTCATGGCTGCATTTAGCGCGGTTTGACCTCCGAGAGTTGCCAAGATCGCATCGGGTTTCTCCTTCGCGATTATCGATTCCAAATATTCAGGCGTTATTGGCTCTACGTAGGTTGCATCGGCGAATTCTGGGTCAGTCATGATTGTTGCTGGATTGCTATTTACAAGAACTACCCGTACTCCCTCGGCTCGCAAGACGCGACATGCCTGAGTGCCGGAGTAATCAAATTCGCAAGCTTGTCCGATAACGATTGGTCCACTTCCAATGACCAGGACGCTCTTTATCGAATTATCTTTTGGCATATTTACCTAGCATGCTCACGAATTCATCAAAGAGATAATTTGCATCGTGCGGACCGCCTGCTGCCTCAGGGTGATATTGCACCGAAAAGGCGGGTCGATCCAGAAGCTTCAATCCCTCAACTACCCCATCATTTAAAGATATATGCGAGACAACTCCTTGACCGTAAACAGTCGAGAACTCTCCTTCAGTAGGCGCTTCGACTGCGAATCCATGATTGTGAGCTGTAATTTCCACGCGATCCTTCAAACGGTTCAAAACTGGTTGATTAATTCCTCTATGCCCAAAGCGCAATTTATATGTATCAAAACCCAGTGCTCTACCAAGTATTTGGTGACCAAAACAGATACCAAAGATCGGAATTTCAGCGTCCAATACGTTTCTTACATTTGCAACCACATCATTCATACTCGAAGGATCGCCAGGACCGTTAGATAGGAAGACTCCATCAAAACCACCACGTTCAATTTCGCTAAAGTCGGTTGTGACCGGTAGCAACGTCGTTTCAACGCCACGCTTGGCAAAATTTCGTGGGGTCGCTGCCTTAATGCCGAGATCAAGAGCCGCAATTCGAAACTTCTTGCCATTTTCTGCGGGTATTACTTCGCTACTTTGAATGGAAACTGAATCTGCAAGGTATGAGCCGGCCATTTGTGGTGTTTTACGCACCCGAGTGACCATTTCCTCTCGAGTTAGGTTCACTTTTGTAAAGATTCCTACCCGCATCGCTCCGCGCTCTCGTATATGTAAGGTGACCGCGCGCGTATCGACGCCGGACAAGCCAACGACACCATACTTCTCTAACTCGTCTTCCAACGATCTTTCTGAGCGCCAATTCGAAACTAGAGGCGAAGGATCCCTCACAACAAATGCACTTACCCAAATTCTTCTGGATTCTTCATCGCTCTTGTTCATTCCGGTATTACCAATGTGCGGTGCAGTCATTACAACCACTTGATTAAAGTAGGAGGGGTCTGTGAGCGTCTCTTGATATCCGGTCATCCCCGTGGTGAAGACAATCTCACCAAAAGCCTCTCCAGTTGCGCCCCAAGCCTCGCCCTCAAAAATGGTGCCATCATCCAAGACAAGATATCCCGATGAAGAGTTAACCATCATCGCGAGAAGACCTCCTTGCCGCGCAAGTACGTACTTTCTACTGTGACTGGCAGTTCCAATCCAAGGTAAGGCGAATTCTTACTCTTGGAGCGAATCCCGAGGGTTTCGACCCGCCAAGTAGCGTCGATATCTACCAATGTGAAATTGGCTTCATTTCCTATCGCAAGGGAGCCATGCCCCTCATATCGTCCAATACGAGCTGGCGCTGTTGACATACGTTCTATCAAATCTCCAAGCTTCATCAAGCCGGAGTCGACGAGCGCTTTGTAAGAAACAGAGAGCGCCGTTTCTAGCCCGATCATTCCAAAAGATGCGGCGGCCCATTCGCAATCTTTATCTTCTGCAGGATGGGGCGCGTGATCGGTAGCTATTACATCAATCGTTCCATCCGCAACACCTTCGCGCAGCGCCATGACATCTCTCTCAGTGCGCAGCGGCGGATTAACCTTATAAACAGGGTCATACGAGCGCGCTAATTCATCAGTCAGTAGCAGATGATGCGGGGTGACTTCGGCAGTAACTTGAATTCCACGCTTCTTGGCCCAACGAACTAACTCCACTCCTCCTGCAGTTGTGAGGTGGCAGATGTGTAAGCGACTTCCGACATGCTCATTCAAGAGCAAATCTCGAGCGATGATCGACTCTTCGGCAGCTGCTGGCCATCCCTTCAAACCGAGCGCAGCTGAAACTTCTCCCTCGTTCATCTGGGAGCCGTGAGTCAGCCGTGGATCTTGAGCATGTTGGGCAATCACGCCATCAAAAGCTTTTACATATTCAAGCGCCCGTCTCATTACTAGCGAATCCCAAACGCAATGACCATCATCGCTAAAGATTCGAACCTTCGCTTCCGATGAATGCATCGCACCCATCTCAGAGAGGATCTTGCCTTGCTGGCCTAACGTGACAGCTCCGATAGGGAAAACATCACAGAGATCATGAGACCTGCCAAGGCGGAAAACTTGTTCAACAACTCCAGCAGTGTCAGCGATTGGACTTGTGTTGGGCATCGCCGAAATCGCAGTAAATCCTCCGGCCACTGCGGCGGTTGAGCCCGAGAGGACCGTCTCTGCATCTTCCTTTCCGGGTTCACGCAGATGTGTGTGGAGATCGACCAGCCCTGGAATTGCTGTAAGTCCTTTTCCATCAATCAACTCAAAATTCGCTGATGCGCTATCAACTTTTACAAATCGGCCATTTGATACCGCAAGCTCTAGCGGCTTGCCGGCAGCATCTTTTAGATTCTTGAATAAATAACTTCTTGACATTTCATTCACCTCCAAGAAGTAGATACAGGGCGGCCATTCGTACCGCTACGCCATTTTTAACTTGGTCGACTATTACAGATTTATCACTGTCTGCAGAATCCGCCGAAATCTCTAGTCCACGATTCATGGGCCCTGGGTGCATGACTATGCATCCCGAATTCAGTTGCGAAAGGCGCGCCGCATTCAATCCATATCTGCGTGCATATTCTCGCTCGCTTGGGAAGAAAGCGTCTTCCATACGTTCCCGTTGGACGCGTAACATCATTACAACGTCATACGTTTTAAGGTCAGAATCAAAATCATATTTAACGTTACATCCCCAGGAATTGACTGCAACGGGAAGCAACGTTGGAGGGGCAATGAGTGTAACTCTTGCACCAAGTTTCTTAAGAAGAAGGACATTGCTTCGAGCGACGCGGCTATGTAGAACATCTCCCACAATCGCAACATTTAAGTCTGTTAAATCGCCAGTTGATTCTCTTAAGTTTTCTCTGATGGTGAAGGCGTCCAGCAAAGCTTGGGTCGGATGCTCGTGAGTGCCATCGCCTGCATTTATAACCGAACCACTCATCCATTCTTGTGACGCAAGGCGATGTGCCGCTCCAGAAGCTGGATGGCGTATCACGACACCATCCGCTCCCATAGCTTGCAGGGTCAGCGCAGTGTCCTTGAGGCTCTCGCCTTTACTAAGAGAGGAACCTCTGGCCGAAAAGTTAATTACATCTGCCGAGAGTCGCTTTGCAGCGGCTTCGAATGAGATTCGAGTTCTTGTGGAGTCCTCAAAGAAGAGATTAACAATTGTGCGCCCCCTCAAGGTTGGTAATTTCTTAACCGGAGTTTCCGTAATCCGTGCTAATTCAGCGGCGGTGTCTAGAACATTAAGCGCTTCATCTTTACTCAAATCGGCGATAGAAAGAAGGTGTCTCTTCATAACCGGCCTTCGATCTTTACTTCGTCGAGATTATCGATTTCGGAAAGGCAGACTCGAACCCGCTCATTTCGATTGGTTGGTAGATTCTTACCAACGTAATCAGCTCTTATCGGTAGCTCGCGGTGGCCTCTATCAATCAAAACTGCTAGCTGCACAGTTTTGGGGCGACCATGTTCGGATAACGCATCGAGAGCGGCGCGAATGGTGCGACCAGAGAAAAGCACGTCATCGACTAAAACCACATCCCTGTCGTGAACACCGCTAAGTGGGATTTCAGTCTTTCCCAGTGAACGAGGCGCCGAACTCCTTAGATCATCTCGATACATTGTCGTATCCAGAGATCCGGAGTGAATTTCCACTCCTTCAAGGGAGCTGAGTATCTTGGTTAATCGCGTGGCGAGAAAAGAGCCTCGAGTTGGGATTCCGATTAGTACTAGATTTGAAACGCCCTTGTTTCGTTCAATGATCTCGTGGGCAATTCTTTTTAACGCCCGGGCTATCTCTGCCTGATCTAAAACAATAGACATAACACTTCCTTTTCCGCCTCTCTGGACGGCCTCTTAAAGGTTGGCGAATGCTAACGCATCAAGTCAGCTTGTGTATAACGCCGAAGGAACGCGCCAAAGTCTCCTACCCTCGCCCCCTTCACCCAACTACTTTCCTGAGCGGAGCGTCATGAATTCCAATTACACACGTTCACTTGCCCGGTTGCGCGCGATTCGCGTCGCTGCTGGACTGACCCTCCGACAGGTCGAAATTAAGAGCCGCGGGAAGTGGAAGGCGGTCGTGGTCGGCTCATACGAAAGAGGCACAAGGCACTTGAGTCTGATGCGAGCTGTTGAGCTTTGTGAGTTCTATGGTGCCGACCTCTCCGATCTCGGAGCGACTCATAACGATATCGAAATTTCGCGAATCATCTTGGACCTTAAGCGATTGGCGCTTGCTCGAAACCTTCCAGATGAACTGAGCAGAACGATCTCACGTTTAGCCGGGCGGATAACCAGTATGCGTGGCGATCAAAATGGAGAAGTCCTAAGCCTACGGAAGCAAGACTTAGAAAATCTCCAATTCTTGACTGATTTGAGTAGAACTGAACTAATTGGAGCTCTACGTCTTCGAGAACTCCTTCTTCTAGGTGATCGCCTAAAGAGATAAGTCCTTTTTAATCTCTCGAATTGCCGCGAGTACGCCATTGATATAAGTTGCTGAATCCTCCGTTGAAAGCGTCTTAGCAAGCTCAACTGATTCCGAAATGGCTACCTCTTCGGGAATCTGTTCCCCCCATAGCAATTCAAATACGCCGACCCTAAGGATATTTCTGTCAACGACTGGCATTCGATCGAGGTCCCAATCCTTTGCGCGCATAGAGATGATTTCATCTATACGGTCCCGTTTAGCCTCGACGCCATTCACTAGAGCTTCGGTGTAATCACGAATCAGGAAATCTAACTCAGTCTTTCTGAACCCCAGGAGAGAAGAAGCTGATTTACCCCGAATATCACCCTCATAGAGAAAATCAAGCGCTGCTTTTCGCGCTTTAGAGCGGGCGCTCACTTAATTTGCTCGACCGAGGTAATCACCTGAGCGGGTATCGATAAGAATCAGCTCGTCCTGTTTGATGAATAGCGGGACTTGGACCGTGATGCCTGTTTCGACCGTGGCAGGCTTAGATCCTGCAGATGAACGATCTCCTTGCAGGCCAGGTTCGGTGTAAGTGACGCGAAGTGCAACAGATGGCGGTAATTCGATGTAAAGCGGATTGCCTTCGTGTATGGCAACAATTACCTCCATATTCTCAAGGAGATAATTCGAAGCTTCGGTGACAGTCTCCTCCGGAATGGTAACTTGATCAAAAGTGGTCGAATCCATGAAAACATATCCAGCATTGTCTTTGTAAAGAAATTGCATCTCACGCTTTTCTAAAATGGCAACGTCTACCTTAACACCAGCATTAAATGTCCGTTCGACAACCTTGCCAGACAGAACATTCTTTAACTTCGTTCTAACGAAGGCCGGTCCCTTTCCTGGTTTTACATGTTGAAATTCGACTACATTCCAGAGTTGTCCCTCAATATCCAGGGTCATTCCGTTCTTCAAATCATTTGTGGTTGCCATAATGCGCAGGGTACCTGTTGCCTGCTATTTTGCTAAATCAGCCAGGAGACTCTTCATTGCGATTAGCGCCAAGCGATAGGAGTTCAAACCAAATCCGGAGATAGTTCCGTTGACCACCCCAGACACTACAGAAGTGTGACGGAACTCTTCTCGAGAGAGCGGGTTTGAAAGATGAACCTCGATTACTGGAGCTTTTAGCATTAAGACCGCATCTCTGATTGCATACGAATAGTGCGTGAATGCAGCAGGATTAATGATCACTGGCAGTTTTTTATCGGCGGCTTCGTGAAGCCATCCGACTAGTTGGGATTCGTCATCTGTCTGTCTAATCTCCGTCTCTATTTCTAGATCTTTACCCGCTGCTGCTACGAAATCCTCCAGGGCTTTGTAGTCGAAATCGCCGTAAATACTCTTCTCGCGCAGGTCTAGCCTCTTTAAGTTAGGTCCGTTGAGTACTAGCGCTCGCATAGCCAAATTCTACCTTCCCACCGATGCTTCATAAATCTCTTTTAGTCTTGCGGCTTCCACTTCCACTCGATCGGTCTTGCCTATGCTCTTTAGCGATACGAACCTAATGGATTGTCCACGGCGCTTCTTATCTCTACCCATCAAGTTCATCAAGTTATTCCATGAATCTTTCTTGTACGAGCGAGGTAAATTCAGCTGATTCAGTATTGTGTAATGGAGATCAACTACATCTCGAGATAAACCAGATGCAACGTGAGAAACCTCTGCTGCAAAGACCATGCCAATCGAAACCGCCTCGCCATGACTGAGCGTGTAATTAGAATCTCGCTCTACGGCGTGACCGAGGGTATGCCCATAGTTGAGAACTTCTCGCTCAAAACTCTCTCTGAAATCTCTTGATACAACTCCGGCCTTTACCGCCACGGATCGATAAATAATTTCTGCAAGATTCTTCTCAAAACCATCTTGAAATAGCTCCAGAATTTTCGAATCAGAGATAAAGCCACATTTAACGCTCTCCGCCAATCCCGCACGCAGTTCACGATTTGGTAGCGTTGCAAGCCACCCTAAATCGACAATTACTTGAGCCGGAGAGTGAAACGCGCCAGCAAGATTCTTTCCAGTAGGTAAATTGATGCCTGTTTTCCCTCCTATTGCAGCATCGACCATACCGGCGCTCGACGTTGGGATCGCTATCCAATCAATACCCCGCATGTACGTCGCAGCCAAGAACCCGGCCAAATCAGTAGTCGCTCCCCCGCCTATTCCGATTATTAAGGAGTTACGACTCAGCGCACGGAGTGCCAATTCTTCCAAGAGCGTTGTAAAAGTAGATAGGGATTTCTGCTCTTCCCCATCGGCGGTGACAATTATTGAGTCCTCGGAAAATGTCGCTTTTACTCGATCACGAAGCTGAGCTTGAGTAATTATTACAAAGTGTCGATCGCCAATCAAAGATTTAAGTTCCCGAGACCAAGAGTCAGTGAAGGTGATGCCATAATCGCGTTCGGCACTGACCTCTATCGGTTTCATGAAAGCAGCTCCTTAATCTCAAAAGCGCTCTCTTTGGCCTTCTTATTATCGGTACTCACTCGATATCGTGCGAGGCTCTCGTAACGATCTCTTCTCTCTTCGAAGAGTTTAAGCCATTGTTGACGCGGATTCGCAAGAAGCAACGGGCGTTCGGTGTTGAAGCCGACGCGCGGAGCCGCATTTGAAATGGAAACCTCTAGATAGACCACTTTAGGTTCTGCCGCTAATTGCTCGCATACCTCTTCATCAAGAATGGATCCACCGCCTAGCGAAATCACCGAGTCCTCCCGCTTCAGCGCATCCAAAACAACCTCTCGTTCGATTTTCCGAAAGCCCAACTCTCCTACTTCTAAGAAGATGTCGCCAATCTTCTTTCCGCTCTTTTCCTCAATCTCTCGATCAGTATCGATTGCTTTAAGCTTCAACTCCTCAGCAAGAATCTTTCCAACGCTGGTCTTTCCTGAACCAGGCGGTCCGATTAGAACGATTCTTGAACTCATGAAGAAGTCTCGCTCTAGAACTTTGGTAGGTTTGCGAGAAATGAGTTGATATTGCGCTTTGTTTCATCGACGCTATCGCCACCGAATTTTTCAAGTACAGCTTCGGCAAGAACCAACGCAACCATCGCCTCAGCGATTACCCCGGCTGCGGGTACGGCACAGACATCGGATCTCTGGTTGATCGCCTTGGCTGCCTCCCCAGTGCTCATATCTATAGTGTCGAGTGATTTGGGAACAGTGGAAATAGGTTTCATTGCAGCTCTCACACGGAGCACTTCACCAGTACTCATCCCGCCTTCGGTGCCGCCTGCTCGATGTGTTCGTCGAGTGATTGCACCAGATGCACCTCTCTCAATCTCGTCGTGCGCAACCGATCCTCTCCGCGCTGCGCTCAAAAACCCATCACCGACTTCAACTCCTTTAATTGCTTGAATGCCCATAAGCGCCCCTGCTAATCGAGCGTCAAGCCTGCGATCCCAATGAACATGTGAACCAAGTCCAGGCATTAAGTTGTAAGCGAGCACTTCTACAACCCCGCCTAACGTATCCCCCTCGCGATGAGCGGATTCAATCTCGGCGACCATTTGATCACTCACTTCTTTATCGCCACAACGGACCGGACTCTCATCTATTGACCCTTGCTCACTTGCTAAGGGCAATTTGTGATTCTCTGGTAGCGCCACAGAACCAATACGTACTACGTGGCTTAACACTTCGATTTCTGCAACTTGTTGAAGAAATGCTCTAGCTACTGCACCCAGTGCAACCCTAGTAGCTGTCTCTCGAGCCGATGCTCTCTCAAGAATTGCGCGTGCATCATCAAAACCGTATTTCTGCATACCGACTAAGTCGGCATGACCAGGTCTTGGTCTCGTTAACGGAGCGTTTCGAGCTAATTCCGCCAACTCTTCCTGAGAAACTGGATCGGCAGACATCACTTTCTGCCACTTGGGCCATTCGCTATTTGCAATCTCTAGGCAGATCGGTCCACCTTGGCTCTTTCCATGTCGGATGCCACCGAGGATCCTTAGTTCATCGGCTTCAAACTTCTGTCGAGCGCCACGTCCAAAACCGAGACGACGTCTTGCCAAATGTTTCTGTATATCTTCAGTAGTGATTTCGATATGAGCAGGCAGTCCTTCAATGATTCCGACCAGGCTTGGTCCGTGTGACTCCCCCGCAGTTAGCCAACGCATGGCTCATTATCTCAGTTCGGCGCTAGAGATGGTTGATGATTAAGGTGGCGGGAAGCAGAAAAGGTGCAAACGGTAAGGATGGTGATGAGTTCCTCTTGATCAATAGAAAGACACCCGCAAAGGTCCAGCCCAAAAGATGAATAGATAGTGAACCGGCTGGGGTAACAGCTTGAAAATCAATTGCTGCTGGCGCAAGTCGAACATCGCCATATCCCAAGCCTCCTCTAGAAAGTCGATAGAGAAGCGCATAGATCAACGATGCAAATAGCGAGGCGCTAAGGCTTGCTGTCTTCCCAGCAAACATGAGATAGACGGTGGTGATTGCTACTAACGTCAGATTCAATCCTTTTGGAATTACCCGATATCTCAGATCAGCTGCACTTATAAGGAATAAAGCAAGAGAGTACAGAAACACACCGGAAGGCTAGTGAATTTCGAGCCTACTTTGGTGTCCCCGAGAATCCTGTGGATTTCTAAATCGTCGCCCGCAATTCCGCAAAACTTGCAGCGTGATCTAGGGTTGCATCGCAGAAGATTTCATTTTGTCGGATTGCCTGAGCTACTAACAGGTCCTTACCCGAGAAATAATTAGATTGTGCGACCATCATAAGTGGAGTTGGCCAAGGGCTATAAAGAGAATCCAACAGGAAACCATTGAAATGATTGATTCTTATGATGGACTCCATCGCTTCGACTGGTGCACAATTGATGAGAATTGACATTTGCAATGCGGTAGCACCTTCACTCCAGTCAAGAATTTCGACATCTGGATTAGCTTTCAATAACGCCTGGTCGCGCTCTGCACTTCTGCGAAAGACCTTAATTTCCTTGCCACTATCTCGGAGGGCTACTAGCGCCGCCCGCGCCGTTCCGCCTGCGCCAAGGATTGCAACGCTCTTTTCTCCTACAGATGAGGGGCTAACTTCCGGAATTTTCCCCAAAAGAAATCTAAAGCCAAAGACATCAGTGTTGTAACCAATCCATTCACTTCCAACTCGCTTTAAAGTATTAATTGCACTCGAATCGCTGGCTTCTTCCGTCAATGACTCACAATGCCGGATCCCCTCTTCTTTCAAAGGCATAGTGAGGGAGAATCCTTGCCACTCATTGGAGTTATGGCTTCTTAGAAAACTCCCCAAATCGTCGCGTGTGACCTCAAATCGACCATAAACGGCCGAAACTTCAAGTTTTTTAAAGAGGAAATTGTGGAGAGTTGGGGAAAGACTATGTTCAATAGGAGAACCAAGGACTGCGAATCTCTTCATTCAAAGGCTCCGTTTGCGTAATTTCGCTTGTATTCTGCCTTGAATCTCAAGAATTCATCGTATGAGGAGGTGAACCGAGTCTCATTGGGAAGAACGGTTACAAAATACAGCCAGTCGCCATCGGCTGGATTTAGCGTTGCCTCAATTGCTGCCCGCGTTGGGCTTCCTATCGGTCCAGGTGGAAGCCCCTCATAAACAAATGTGTTGTAGCGATTCCGAACCTGAGTGTCCTTTAAAGATAGTGCAATCTCTCCTCGTCGATCAAAAATATAGTGAACCGTTGAATCAAATTGGAGCTTCATGCCTTTATCCAATCGGTTATAAATCACTCGGGCCACTTTTGCGAATACATCGGGCGTACCTTCTGACTCAACTAAGGAGGAGATGATGAGCAAATCCCTTCTTGAAAATCCTTGAAAGCGCCAATCTAGATCGCCAGTGCTTTGTTGGAAACGCAAAAGCATTGCCGACAAAGCTTCTTCCTCGTTTGTTCCACGTGCAAATGAGTAAAACGCGGGATAGAGAAAGCCTTCGACGTTTTGAAGTTTGAAATCCAGGGGCGGTTTCAACTTAGAAAGGGCTTTAGAAAGTTTCCTCTGCTCAAAGCCGGCCTTCACTAACGCATCCACTACTTCACTCACTCGCGCGCCATCACGCACTCGAACGAGATCAACTATTCGATCTGGATCCAATAACTGCAAAACCGCTTCGGCAGCCGGTATCTGGGTTTCAACTCTGTGTTCGCCTGGGGCAATCCGTTGACTATCCGCATTGGCAACAGCTGCACGGAAGTATGCGAGGGCAGATTTAACAACAGACTCACGTTCTAAAACTTCTCCAACTTGTGATCCGGTCATACCTGGATCAATGTGAATGACCACTTCCGGGCCACGAGAACTACCATCAAAGTCAGGTGCGGTGCGAGCTCCCGGAGCGATTTCCCGAAGTCCAAGGGTAACCAACACGACAAAGCAGAGTGTCAGACCTAAATTTCTCAGAGCATTCCTAGTGATCATCGAGCTGACTTCCAAAAGGTCGATCTTGTAGACGTTCACCTTCGAGAGCGAATTTCAAAATCTCCAAGGCTGCCAACGCGTCAATCCCAAATTTTGCAATCAGCGATTTGTCACTAGAAGCAGATGTAGTTGAGAGTCGCTCATCAACCAGACGGACTGGAGCAATATCTAACTGATTTATTCGATCGGCCAGCGCCCTTGCTAGTGATGCTGATTGACCTTCATCGCCGGACAAGTGGAGTGGAAGCCCTATGTAAATCGTGGAGATTAGGTTTTGCTCGGAGATTTTTAGCAATTTTTCTTCTAGTTCTGTGGCAGCGATAGTTCCTACGGGTGAAGCGATTAGTCCAGAACTATCGGACATAGCTATGCCTATCCACTTCTCACCGTAGTCAATCGCTATTCGATGACCGGGTCTTAGAGCCATTATCTTTTCTGAAGATCAGATCTAAGAGCTTCGAAGGCTGCCTTAAGTTGAGCGACATCAGATCCGCCACCTTGCGCAAAATCATCTTTCCCGCCGCCCCCACCACCCAGGATTTGTGAGGCCCGCTTGGCTAATTCGCCAGCTTTGATCCCGACAGTTCGTGAGCGTTCATCAGTGGCGCAAACCAGAACAACTCGGCCATCCACTACTGAGGAGAGTATTACGACCGCACCCTTCAATTTTTCGCGGAGCTCTAAGGCAAGATTTCTTAATTCATCTCCCCCAAGTTCGCCATCAAAGTTGTTTATGACAAGCGAGAGATCGCCCAACTTCTCGGCAGACGCAACAAGCCCTGGAATTTTTTCCCGTGCTTGCGCCAACTTTATGACCTTAAACTCTTTCTCCATCTCCTTCATTTTCTGTAGAAGTTTAGAAATTCTTTCAGGTAACTCTTCCGACCTAGTTCCCTTTATTAGTTCAGTTAAAGAGTTGAGAATGACATGCTCACGGGCCAGGTATGAAAACGCATCGACCCCTACGAGCGCTTCGACTCTTCTAACTCCTGATCCAATCGAGGATTCTGATAGGAGTTTTACCAATCCAAGCTGTCCGGAGCGATGAACATGGGTTCCGCCACAGAGCTCGCGGGCCCAATCTCCAACACTAACTACACGAACCCGTTCACCGTATTTCTCTCCGAAAAGCGCCATAGCGCCGATTGATTTTGCTTCATCAATCGACATTTCCTGGGCAGTAACTTCTAGATCGTCAGCCAACAAAGTATTTACTCTTAACTCAACCTCATCGAGCGAAGATTTAGGTACGGCGCCAGTAGAAGGAAAATCAAAACGGAACCTTCCTGGAGCATTTTCAGATCCGGCTTGCGTTGCTGTTTCGCCCAAAATCTCACGGAAGGCCTTATGAACCATATGAGTCGCAGTGTGAGCTCTTGAAATTCCGGCTCGCCGTTGGCGATCAATCTCAGCAAATACCTTTGCGCCACTTCTAACTTCGCCATCACTTACTCTTCCACGATGAACGAATAATCCTGGTAGTGGAGCTTGAACATCGTCAATCTCGATTAAGGCGCCATCCGAAGTGCGGATCACGCCACCGTCGGCAAGTTGGCCACCACCTTCGGCATAGAAAGGTGTCCTATCGAGAACGATCTCGATTTCGCTTCCGACCGAAACTGACTTCGCGAATTTTCCATTGACCAAAACTCCGACGATTGAGGCCTCGGCAGCAAGATGGTCGTACCCAATAAATTCCAACGATTTCGCTTTCTCGGCAATATTCCGATACTCGCTTAAGTCGGTATGGCCAGTCTTCTTTGCTTTGGCATCAGCCTTTGCTCGCTCTTTCTGTTCTTGCATCAAGCGCTTGAAGCCCTCACCATCAATTTGCAAACCATTTTCGTTCGCCATTTCCAACGTTAGATCAAAAGGAAATCCATAAGTATCGTGAAGCTTGAATGCGTCCTCACCAGATATGACCTTGCTACCTCTTGAGGTTACTTCAGCTCGCGCTTGATCAAAAATCAGAGTTCCACTCTTTAGGGTCGATAGAAATGCATCCTCTTCAGCCTCGGCAATCTTCTTGATTCTCTCTCGGTCTTTCTCTAGTTCTGGATATTGCGCTCCCATTGCCTGGATTGATGTTGAGACCAATTCAGAGATATTCCTATCTTCTGCTCCAAGCAATCGCATATTTCTAATGGTTCGACGCATCATCCGGCGAAGCACGTAACCCCGCCCTTCATTTCCTGGGATGACGCCATCGCCGATCAACATAGTGGCCGTTCTTGCATGATCAGCTACTACTCTTAACGAGATATCACTCTTCTCATTCGAACCATAGTTAACTCCGGAGAGATCGCTGGCACGATTTAAGATCATCGCAGTGGTATCAATCTCATAGATATTTTCAACGCCTTGAAGTAGCGCCGCCGTCCGTTCAAGTCCCAGGCCAGTATCTATGTTCTTTGCAGGTAACTCTCCAAGGATTGGATATCCCTCTTTTCCAGGACCATCTCCTCTGATGTTCTGCATGAAAACCAAATTCCATATCTCCAGATACCTATCTTCATCTGCAATAGGTCCGCCTTCTCTTCCATACTCTGGTCCACGGTCGAAATAAATCTCGCTACATGGCCCACAAGGACCAGGCACGCCCATAGACCAGAAATTATCTGCCATACCGCGCCGTTGAATCTTCTCTTTAGGAACTCCCATTTTCTTATGCCAGATATCGGCCGCTTCATCATCATCGAGATAGACCGTTACCCAGAGCTTTGATTCATCGAAACCATATCCACCAGCAGATTGTGGCTTGGTCAATAATTCCCACGCTAACTCAATCGCACCTTCCTTGAAATAATCACCAAAGGAGAAGTTGCCACACATTTGGAAGAAAGACGCGTGTCGAGTCGTCTTGCCTACTTCATCAATATCAAGAGTTCGTACACATTTCTGAACCGAGGTCGCTCTTGGATATGGAGCGCTTATCTCGCCCAAGAAATAAGGTTTGAAAGGCACCATACCTGCGTTAACAAGAAGCAGGTTTGGGTCATTAAGAACTAGCGACGCAGATGGAACAACTGTATGGGTAAGACCTAAAGAGTTGCCGTTCTCAAAAAAATTGAGCCAGCGTTTTCGAATCTCGGCGGAGTTCACGCTCTTTTAGAACTCCTCATCATCGACGTATTGAGAACGCTCCGCTCTCTTGTTAGGCCCCTTTTTCTTTTTCTTGCCCTTTTTGCGCAACTGAGCAGCCGTAAGCACGGCGCCCGCCGCCTTCATGGCAATCTGGTTCTTATCTAAAAATGACGAAGTTGACTCAGCGATTTTGCTGCTCATCTCATCGATTGTTCGGGTGACTTTATTTATGCTCTCCAAGGGACCATTCACGAGCTCCACAGTTGTTGTGACTTCATTTAGAAGTGGAGTCGTTTCGTCAGAAATGTTCTTAACTGCGGTTCCTACTTCATCTATAGCTCTTCCTAGTCTAAAGACTGCGTATGCAATGGATATTGAAATGACGAAGAACGCCGAAGCAGCGATTATGGCTGCGATTCCTGATGCACTCATTTCGCTGGCGAACATGGGGCAAGCCTACCCAAGTTCATCTTCCTTCTTCTTGACCTCGACTACCGCATCAACGCCACTCTCACGACGTTGCGCCACGGTTATCGGAGTTGGAGCGCCGGTCAATGGGTCGCCACCACTTGCTGTCTTTGGAAACGCGATTACCTCACGAATCGATTCAGCTCCTGCCAGTAATGCGCAGAGTCGATCTAGACCTAAGGCGATTCCACCGTGTGGCGGTGGTCCATAGTTAAAAGCTTCGAGAAGAAATCCGAACTTGTTTTGGGCCTCTTCATCGCTTAAACCAATTACTTTAAATACCTCTTTTTGAATATCGCGTTTATGTATACGGATAGATCCTCCGCCTATCTCATTTCCATTAAGAACGATGTCATACGCATAGGCCAGCGCGTTTTCTGGATCTGTGGCAAAGCTCGCTTCATACTCTGGTTTTGGACCAGTAAATGGATGATGAACTGCAGTCCAACCACCGCCATCTGTTCTTTCAAACATAGGCGCATCAACCACCCAGAGAAACTCCCAGCGATTCTTATCTATTAGATTGCATCGTTCGCCAATTTCAAGACGAACCGCTCCTAAGAGCGCTAGCGATGCGTTACGTTCGCCAGCTGCAAAAAAGATTGCATCACCATTCTTTGCTCCAACTACTTGGGCGATGCCCGAACTCTCCTCCGGTGAAAGGTTCTTTGCTACCGGCCCAGTAAGGCTTCCATCTTCGCCCACCAAAATGTAAGCAAGTCCTTTAGCTCCGCGCGCTTTAGCCCAGTCCTGCCAAGCATCTAATTCGCGACGTGGTGAATTTGCGCCTCCTGGCATCACGACAGCTCCAACATAAGGCGCTTGAAACACCCTAAACGAGGTGTTTTTGAAGAAATTGGTTACATCGACCAACTCATTCTCAAATCGTAGATCAGGTTTATCGGAGCCGAACCTGCGCATTGCTTCGTGATATGTCATTCGTGCTATCGGAGAAGATACTTCGTAGCCAACAGTGGCTTTGAAAACTCTCTTTAAAATAGTTTCGGCAACCTTGATAACATCTTCTTGATCAACAAAAGACATTTCAATATCAAGTTGAGTAAATTCTGGCTGACGATCGGCTCGAAAGTCTTCATCTCTAAAGCAGCGAGCAATTTGGTAGTAACGCTCCATGCCAGCAACCATTAAGAGTTGCTTAAAGAGCTGAGGTGATTGCGGTAGCGCGTACCAAGATCCGGGCTGCAGTCTTACTGGCACAAGGAAATCTCGCGCACCTTCTGGGGTAGAGCGAGTTAGATATGGTGTTTCAATCTCCAAGAAATCGAGCTCGTCCATTGCGCTGCGAATCTCACTTGTGACCTTTGATCGTAATCTCAGCGCCTTGGATTGCTCTTCCCGGCGCAGATCGAGATACCGGTATTTAAGGCGAATTTCTTCACTTACGTTTACCTTCTCGCCGGAGTCAACTGGGAATGGGAGTGCAGCAGCCTCACTTAAAACCTCAAGCTCATCGCAGATAACTTCAATCTCTCCGGTCGGAATATTTGGATTCTCATTGCCGACTGGTCGCTTTGCAATCTTTCCAATGGCGAGCACGCACCACTCAGCTCTTAAAGATCCGGCAACTTTCTCGTCAGAGATGACGACTTGGACGCTGCCACTTGAATCTCGTAGATCAATAAAGGCGACTCCGCCATGATCTCGGCGGCGAGCTACCCAACCAGCGAGACGAACCGTTTCGCCGACTTGGGAAGAACGCAGCTCACCCGCAAGATGAGAACGGAGCATGAGCCACCTTTCAAATAAAGAGCGATTGAAGCGCTATTTAAATAGCGTTCTTCAGAGTCGCAACTAAGGAGTCAAGAGTAATGGATTCTTCAATTCCGTCGGACATACGTTTTAGCCTGCCCTGTCCGGATTGAAGTTCAGCGTCTCCTAGTACCAGAACATGTCGTGCGTTTAATTTGTCAGCAGCCTTCATTGCGCCTTTCAAGGCGCGATCTCCAAATCCCATATCGGCGACGAAGCCAACTTCTCGGACTTTCTCTATGAGAGAAATGGCTCGTAATTTGGCCGCATCCCCAATGGGAATTATGAAGAGATCCAAATATCCGTCACCAAGTCTGGAATTCTCATTCGAGTTATCTATCAAACCTTCACTTTCCAGCGCCAGAATGATCCGATCAATTCCCAATCCAAATCCAATTCCTGAAAGGTCCTGTCCGCCTAAAGTCTTCATCAATCCGTCGTAGCGCCCACCCCCGCCAATGCTGGCTTGAGCGCCGAGACCTTTATGGACAAACTCAAAGGCCGTTCCCGTGTAATAGTCCAAGCCGCGAACCATTCTTGGATTCACAACGAAGGGTATGTCAAGTGCAGTAAGCGCACTCTTTAACGCCTCGAACTTACTCGCACTCTCTGAAGTTAGAAAATCCAAAATAATTGGGGCTACTTTCAGTTTGGCTTGGATTTCAGATCGCTTGTCATCGAAAATTCGCAGTGGGTTTTTCTTCACCCGCTCTGCAGTTTCATCATCCAAATCTAGATTTGAAAGAAATTTCAAGAACTCCACACGATGTTTACCTCTACTCTCCTCATCCCCAAGTGAGGTAATTTGCAGTTCAAAATTCTGAAGACCTAAGGAGGCAAATCCTCGATAGGCAATAGAAATCACTTCTGCATCAAGAAATGGATCATCTAGCCCAACTGCTTCGATTCCAAACTGATAGAACTGGCGATACCTCCCGGCTTGTGGACGTTCAGCTCTAAAAAATGGACCTCTGTAATAGAGCTTCACGGGCAGTTGTCCGCGGTCCAGACCGTGTTCAATAATCGATCGGATTACGCCTGCTGTTCCCTCGGGACGGAGAGTGAGAGAGCGACCACCACTGGGAGCTCAATTAAATGATAGTTCGCCGCTAGGGAAACTTGTTCAAGTTTTCGAACCACTTTCTCAAAAATTCCCGAGCGAGGTGGAAAATATTCTGAGACGCCCTTAGGGGCTTGAAAATCTCCGCTCATCCGAGACGTCCTTGGAGCGCAGCCTGAATATAAGGATTCGTCGCAAGCTCAATCTCCACTCGAGTCCTCTCCCCGTGGCCTGGAAGTACTTCCAAATGGCCGGGCTGAACCGCAATTTTCTCACGGAGAGTACGCTCCATGTCGGAAATTGAGCCACGTGGCAGGTCGGTTCTTCCAATTGCTCCCTTAAAAAGGGTATCGCCCGTAATCAGAATCTCATCTTCAACTCTTGCGATTATCGAGCCAGGCGTGTGTCCCGGAGATGATTCAATTTCAAATCTCATTCCAGCGATGCTCAAAGAGTTGTGCTCGGTGAGCTCAGTTACATCTTCTGGATCTTCAAATGCATGAGCTCCATACTTGCCCACCAATTCATTCATTAGGGCAAGGCCCTGCGCCCCCATGCCGCGCTCTGGCTTTTCTAAAAGATCTCTATCAAGTTTATGGACCAGTACTCCTGCTCCACAATCTCTTTGCAGTGGTAAGAGCGAGAAGTGGTGATCTAAATGGCCGTGAGTGATAAGAATTGCGACAGGTTTCAGATTTGCAGATTGAAGTCTCTCTTTTATCTTTCCCACTAAATCTGGGATAGCAATGCCTGGATCGACAATCACGCACTCCGAGTTCTTGCTTGGCGCAACAATCCAACAATTGGTACCAAAGAAATCTGCTACAACCCGATCCACCAAGACGCCCAAAATTCTCCCCTCACCCTTCCAAGCTAGCTCGAGCAACGGCTTCGAATTCTCCCTTTTTCTCTATGCCAGACGGGAAAACCGCGCCCACCTTTTACAGATTCTCCCCCCGGGGGTACCTTGAGCCCTCTAAACCGCTGAACCCGCAACGGCCCTGGCCGCGCAACGAGAAGTGAGGTAGTAAACCGATGAGCGCACAAGATTTACCAATCAACTCCGCCGCCGCCGCTTTAATAGGCGATCCTGCAAAATACGGTCGCGTCGATGACGCTGGAATGGTTTACGTACAAACTCCTGACGGTGAGCGCGTTGTTGGTTCATACCCTGGTAAAACTCCAGAAGAAGCTCTCGCATATTTCGTCCGTAAATTTGAAGTTGTAGCTGCCGAAGTGGCGCTCCTTGCCGCTCGTATCGTTTCCGGAGCAATGGTTCCTGATAACGCTCTTCAAGCGGTCAACAAATTACGAAATCAGGTTGAACATCTAAATGGCGTGGGAAATATCGCCGCTCTCAAATCTTCACTCGAGCAGATCCCTTCACTAATCGATGAACACCGCTCGGCTTACGAAGCAAAACGTCAGGCTGAGATGGAAGCGAAGGCTGCCAAACGCGCTGCGGCACTTGAGGGCAAAGAAAAGATTGTTATTGAAGCCGAATCACTTAAAGATTCTGAGCAATGGAAGGCCACAGGTGATCGACTAAAGGATCTCCTTGAGGAGTGGAAGAAGGCGCCTCGATTAGATAAAAAGTCAGATACCGAACTTTGGAAGCGCTTTTCGGCTGCGCGGAATCACTTTGACAAGAAGCGCCGCACCCACTTCGCCTCTCTATCAAAGAAGCAAAGTGAAGTTAAAAGCGCAAAGGAAAAAATTGTCCAGGAGGCTGAAGCGCTTGCCAATTCAACTGATTGGGTTGCAACGGCACGTCGTTATAAGGCCCTTATGGATCAATGGAAGGCGTCTGGGCGCGGTAAGAAGAATGAGGATGCCAAGCTCTGGGAGCGATTCAAGGCCGCGCAAGATACATTCTTTGCAGCAAAGAATTCAGATTTAGAGAAGCGTTCCGAGTCATTTGCGGAAAACTTGGTTAAAAAAGAGGCTCTGGTTAGTGAGATCGAGGCTCTATTACCTATCGCTAACCTAGATGATGCAAAACGCAAATTCCGCGATTTGAAATCCAAGTATGCAAAAGCTGGAATGGTCGACCGGAATAAGAAGGCTCAACTGGATCGCAAGATTGAGAATGTAGAACTGAGCTTAAAAGAGGCCGAACAAGAGCAATGGCGACGTACCGATCCAGGGGCAAAGTCCCGCGCTCTGGAAGTGGTAAACCAACTAATTGCTGCGGTTGCGGATTATGAGGCGAAGGCAGCGCGCGCTGATGCAGCCGGCGACTCACGAAAAGCTGCCGAACTACGCGAGGCCGCTTCGGCTAGATCAATCTGGCTAGCTGAGGCCCAACGCGGATTAGCTGAGTTCAGCTCCTAATTATTTGTAATCCGATAGACGTCATAAACGCCATCAATTTTTCTAATTGAAGCAAGAACGACATCTAGATGTGATGCATCAGCCATTTCAAAAGTAAATCGAGAGATTGCCGTCTGATCCTTAGTCGTATTCACCGCCGCGTGCAGAATGTTTACTTCTTGATCGGAGAGCGCTCTTGTGATGTCAGAGAGAAGTCGGGCTCGATCGAGCGCCTCAATTTGAATATTCACGAGGAAGATTGTTTTAGCGCCGGGATCCCATGAGACTTTAACTATTCGATCACCCTGGTGGAACTTCAAATCTGCCACATTTACACAATCACTTCGATGGATACTCACGCCACTTCCTCTTGTAATGAATCCGGTAATTGGATCACCCGGTACCGGAGTGCAGCAGCGCGCCAGTTTTATAAGCACATCTTCAACACCTTCGACATTTACTCCAGATGCGCTCCGCCTTGCAATTCTTGGCGGAGCTCCGGAACTTAGCATCTCCGTCAGAGGTGTTTCATGGGTTTCTTCAGTTCCTATTGATGCAATCAATTTTTCAACTACTGAAGATGAAGAGATATGGCCATCACCGACCGCCGCATACAGGCTCTCTATATCTGGATAATTCAGATCATGAGCTAGTTGCAAGAGAGTCTGTCCAGCAAGAATCTTTTGAATGGGAAGTCCGGCTTTGCGCATCTGTCGAGCAATAGATTCTTTGCCAGCGTCGACCGCCTCCTCGCGGCGCTCACGTGTAAACCAAGCCTTGATCTTGGAACGAGCTCTTTGGGATTTAACGAAATTCAACCAATCCCTACTTGGGGCGGCGTTGTCCCCTTTGTTAGTAACCACTTCAATCACATCACCATTAGTCAATGGAGCTTCAAGTGATACAAGCTTCCCGTTGACTTTAGCGCCAACACACTTATTCCCTACTTCAGTATGGACTGCATAGGCAAAATCAACAGGCGTGGATCCTTGTGGAAGTGCAATCACGCTCCCCTTTGGAGTAAAGACGAAAACCTCGGGCGTTCTCAAATCAAAACGGAGCGCATCTAGAAATTCAGCGACATCGGTCGTCTCTTGTTGCCACTCATGGAGTTGTTTAAGCCATAAAACGTCAGGGGTATCTGATCCCGTGGTCTTTCCCTGTTTGTACTTCCAATGGGCTGCAATTCCGTACTCGGCACGGCGATGCATTTCATGAGTACGTATTTGAATCTCTACTGCCTTTCCAGTTGGTCCAATAACCGTGGTATGAAGCGATTGATAAAGATTGAACTTAGGCATAGCTATGTAATCTTTGAATCTTCCTGGTACTGGACTCCAGCGAGCATGAATAGCGCCAAGCACGGCGTAGCAATCACGAACATCGTTCACTAATACTCGGATTCCAACTAGGTCATAGATATCGTTGAATTCTCTACCTCGAACGACCATTTTTTGGTAGACGCTGAAGAGATGCTTTTGTCTACCGGTTACTTTTGCATTGATACCCTCCGCAATGAGATCTTGTTCAACCGCCTTGATCACTTCATTTGTAAGCTTTTCGCGCGATGGCGAACGCTCTACTACGAGTCGTTCAATTTCTTCAAATTTCTTCGGTTCTAGGAATTTGAATGACAGATCTTCAAGCTCCCATTTCACGGCGTTCATGCCTAGCCGGTGGGCAAGCGGAGCATAGATGTCTAGGGTTTCACGAGCTTTACGAGCTGAGCTTTCTGGTGAGACGTATTGCCAGGTTCGCGCATTATGAAGACGATCTGCCAATTTGATAACAAGAACGCGAATGTCTTTTGCCATCGCAACAACCATTTTTCGTACGGTTTCTGCTTCGGCTGTTGGACCATAAGTAAGCCGATCAAGTTTGGTTACTCCATCAACGAGATTAGCTATCTCGTCGCCGAATTCTCTCCGAAGAAGTTCGGCCGAGTATGGGGTGTCCTCTACCGTGTCATGGAGTAAGGCTGCTGCAATCGTGTTTGGATCTAGTCCTAGATCTGCGAGAATTTCAGCAACCGCTACCGGATGAGTTATATAGGCAGCGCCGCTTTTTCTTAATTGGCCTTCATGCGCTTGCTCTGCGCGTGCAAATGCCCGCTCGATTACTGTGATATCGGCATCTGGGTTGGCATGTCGGACTCGCTCAGCAACTGGTGCAAGTAGCGCGCTCATGCGCCGATTATCCGCTAGCTGCGCTTTTTCCGCTTATCGCGTCGGTTCTGGATTCTCTGACTAGGTGTAGCAGAACCGCCACCTCTCGCTAGAACTCGTTGGTTGAGCGCCTTAATTGCGGGTTCGCGCTCGCGGAGCTGCACCAAGACGGGTGATGCAATGAAGATCGAAGAATAGGTTCCGGCTATAAGGCCGATAAAGAGCGCAAGTGAGAGATCTTTCAGAGTTCCTGCACCTAATAACCCAGCTCCAACAAAGAGAATCGCCGCAACCGGGAGTAAGGCAATTAGCGAAGTATTTAGTGAACGCACGATGGTTTGATTTACTGCAAGGTTTGTGGCTTGGGCATAGGTGTAACGTCCTGTGGCCGTTATCGCCCTGGTGTTCTCTCTAACTTTATCGAAGACGACCACCGTGTCATAAAGGGAGTAACCCAAAATAGTTAAGAATCCAATGACTGTAGAAGGCGATACCTCGAAGCCCACAAGCGCATAGATTCCAACAGTTATAAAAACATCATGAATTAACGCAACAATTGCGGCGAGTGCCATCTTTGGCTCAAAGGTCAGCGCCAGATAGATCATGATGATTACAAGGAATGCGATCAATCCTTGTAGCGCCTTTCGAGAAATCTCCTCACCCCAAGAAGGGCCCACGTTCTGGGTGTCAATAGACTCCACCGTTATTCCAAACTCCGCGGCAAGAGAATCTTGAATCGCATTCGAAAGGGATTGTTCGATCACGCCAGTTTGGATTCTGATCTTGTTATCGCCAATAGTTTGAATACGTAGCTCATTGGTATATCCAGCGCGCTCAACCGCGGAACTTGCTTGCTCGATAGTGCCATTTGGCGCAGTTACGGTAAATGAAGAACCGCCCTTAAACTCAATGGAAAGCTCTACCCCCCTTACGCCTAGCGCAAACATCGATAGCAAGATGAAGACGGTCGAGAGTAGGTACCACTTCTTGCGACCAGCGATGATTTCAAGGGAAGTCTCGCCTCGGTAGAGTCGACCACCTAATCCACTGAATCTCATGACTTAACCTCCGCGGTAACAGCTTCCTTAACGATGCCAACGCTCCTTGAAGAGACTCCAGAGTACTTTGAACCATTCTGGAAATAACTAGATCTTGCCAATAACGAAACCAATGGCTTGGTGAAGAAGAAAATAACTATCAAGTCGATAATCGTTGTTAGACCTAGCGTAAATGCAAAGCCTTTCACGCTACCCACGGAGACTATATATAGAACTACTGCAGAGATACCGGAGACGAGGTCTGCGACAACTACAGTTCTACGTGCTCGCTGCCAACCTGTTTCTACCGCAACGCGAAGCGGTTTACCTTCGCGAATCTCATCTTTGATACGTTCGAAATAGACAATAAATGAGTCAGCCGTGACGCCGATCGCAACAATCGTTCCCGCGATTCCCGCGAGCGTAAGTGTGTAGCCAACAGACTCCGTTAAGAGAGCAAGGCTTAGTAGTACGTGCGCTGCCGCCAGAGCGAGCGAGCCAACAACCACAACGGAGAGCGCTCTGTAGTAAAGAATCGAGTAGAGAATTACTAAAAGTAACCCAAGTCCACCCGCTAATAATCCGGCGCGAAGCTGATCTCCGCCCAGGGTTGGTGAAACTTGTTGCACTTCGCCGCGATCAAATGCAAGAGGTAGGGATCCGTATTTAAGTACGTTCGCTAAATCTTGCGCTTCAAGTTGTGAGAATGAACCTGTAATTTGAGCCTGACCACCCAAGATTGCCTCGTTGATTCGTGGAGCTGAAACCACAACACCATCGAGAACTATTGCTACCTGATTTTGAGGCGCAGGAAGATTTACAACATCTTGAGTTAACTGACCAAATTTCTTCGTGCCATCACTCGTGAAATCAAGAGATACAAACCAACCGCTAAGGCTCTGGGGGTCAATTGCCGCAGTAGCCCCACTTACATCGCGACCAATTACAACAGCCGGAGCAAGTACATACCTTGCTACGCCGTTGCGATCGCAAGTTACGAGAACGGATTCAGGTTGGTCAATGGAGGCATTTGAATCAAAAGCGGTGCAATCAAGAGAAGTAAATCGAGCTTGATCTTCAGCAGAGATATTTAGTCCTGAAACCAATTCAGCATCGTTAGGTGTTGGAACTGATCCGGCCTCAACTAAAACTTGGCGAAAACGTAATTCTGCGGTCTGGCCAACTAAATCCACTATTCGTCTACCGGTCTCCCCCGGCACAGCAATAACAATCTGGCGATTTGTGCCAGTTCCTTCTGCGGTTACTTCGCTTTCAGCAACGCCTAACGAATCCACGCGCTGACGAATAATCGATACGGCCTGGTTAATAGCTTCCGGCGTAACCTGTCCGGTATCCCCATCCTGAATTCTGGGCTGGAGGGTGACGCTTGTTCCACCACGAAGATCCAAACCGAGGTTTATTGAGGTAGCGCCAAGAGATATTGCAACTCCACCGAGTATTGCTGTTAGGAGCAGAGTAATGAAGAGAGTTCTGCCGGGGCGCGCCTTTTTGGCATCGCCTGAAGTGCGCTGGGGGGTTCCGTAGGACATGAGGCGAGAGTCTACTTTTCTAATTCTTCGCTGTCGAAAAGCCCTGGGGTTTGGGGTGGCGGAGTTTTTCCAAGGTGTTTCCACGCTAATGCGGTGGCAGCGCGACCCCTTGGTGAGCGAACCATAAAACCAGATCGAACGAGAAAGGGCTCAGCCATTGATTCAACAGTTTCGCGCTCCTCTCCAACAGCCATCGCAAGAGTATTTAAACCAACAGGTCCTCCAGCAAATTGCTCGATCAACGCCCGCAAAATTGCTAGATCCAATCTATCCAATCCTTTTTGATCTACTTCATAAATATCGAGCGCCTTTAGAGTCATCTTTCCTGAAACTGAACCATCACCATGTACTTGGGCGTAGTCCCGAACTCTTCGCAGTAAACGATTGGCAATTCTTGGAGTTCCGCGAGAGCGCTTTCCTAATTCGCTAATTGCCGGCTCCTCAATCCTCACTCCAAGTAGAGCAGCACTTCTCCTTACAATTAATTCAATTTCTTCCGCTTCGTAGTAATCCAAATGCGCTGTAAAACCAAATCTATCTCGCAACGGTGCTGGAAGAAGTCCAGCCCGAGTAGTGGCTCCGACAAGGGTGAAATGCGGGAGACTTAACGGAATTGCCGTTGCACCTGGGCCTTTTCCTACGACAACGTCGACCCGAAAATCCTCCATTGCCATGTACAACATTTCTTCGGCTGGTCGTGCTAATCGATGTATCTCATCTAAAAATAGAATTTCACCTTCCACAAGGGATGAAAGAATTGACGCCAAATCTCCCGCGTGCGTAATCGCAGGACCACTCGATATTCTTATCGGTGCTCCCATTTCTTGAGCAACAATCATTGCAAGAGTCGTTTTTCCCAATCCCGGCGGACCAGAGAGCAGAATGTGATCGGCGGGCGCTTTCCTGTCCCGCGCGGCCCTAAGAAGAAGACTTACCTGTTCACGTACTCGATGCTGTCCGATAAATTCAGATAAATCTTGCGGTCGTAACGCTTGTTCGGCGGTGAATTCTTCTGCGCTTAAGTTCTCATCGAGAAAGTCTGGTTCTGTCATCTTGAATTCCGGGAATTCGCCAGCGTCTTTCGTAGCAACTCTGAAATCTCGAGCGATGCTGGGTCTGCATCCAAGCTCTTCAATGTTTGTTCGATACTACGTTCGGCATCCTTTGTGGAGTATCCAAGCGAAGTTAGAGCATCCGTCAACGAATCTCTCCATCTTCCACTTGTTGTTCCTTTCGACTTTCCAGTGTTGTAACGCTCTCGTAGTTCCAAAATAATTCTTGAAGCTACTTTCTTTCCAATTCCCGGAACCTGTTCTAGCGCTAATTGATCCCCACTTCCGATGATGTTTTGTAGTTCTTCAGGTGAAAAAGTATTAAGTAATGAGTGCGCAACCTTTGGCCCAATACCGGTCACGCTCTGTAACTCTTCAAAGAGGTTTCGCGCTGCTGAATTTTTATATCCATAGAGCTTCCAAGAATCTTCTCGGACCACCAGTGAGGTGAAGAGCTCAATCTCATCTCCGACTTTCGTCCTACTCGTGATTTCGGGGGCAACATTTACTTCATAACCCAAACCAGAAACGCTCACAACAATAGAGGTGAGACGCACCTCGAGTATTCGGCCAGAAATCTGAGATATCAATTCTTGCTCCGCCTTCTCTGCAAATTAGACTCTCTTAGTTCTCCCAAGCGGGCTCGCTCCTTCTTTACTGCACTGGCAAGTGACTCTGCAGATGAACCGCGCCAATGATGGCAGATTGCCAGGGCTAGCGCATCGGTAGTGTCAACTGGCTTTGGCACTTCCTTCAATCCGAGAATTTTGACAACCATCTGCGCTACTTGAGCTTTATCAGCCCGACCAGATCCCGTAACTGCCGCCTTCACTTCAGTTGGAGTATGTAATGCAATCGGCAAACCACTCTTTGCCGCAAGGAGTAGCGCAACTCCAGCTGCTTGGCCGGTGGCCATGGCGGTTCGAACATTAAGTTGCGAGAAGACTCTCTCGACTGCGATGGCGTGTGGGGAGACTTTCTGTATCCACTCATTTAAAGCCGAATCCAGAGACAACAGTCGTTCTTCAAGTGGAGCAGCAGATTCAGTGCGGATGACTCCGTAGTCAACGAGGCGCAATTTCTTACCCTGTTGTGATTCAACCACGCCGATTCCGCAGCGAGTTAACCCCGGATCGATGCCTAGTACGCGCATACGGGAAGCCTAATTATCTAGGGAGTTTTGACTAAGCCAGGCTCGCCATGACCTCGTCAGAAACATCAAAATTTCCGTAGACATTCTGAACATCTTCGAGATCTTCGATTGCATCAATCAATTCGAAGACCGATCTTGCGATCTCGGCATCCACGCTGACGGAGACTGTTGGGAGAAACGAAACATCGGCAGACTCATATTCAATTCCAGCGCGTTTGAGCGCATCTCGGGCAGTTGAAAGTGCAGTTGGTGAAGTCACAACTTCGAAGTTTTCTCCCAAATCATTAACTTCCTCAGCTCCAGCTTCTAGTACAACTTCTAGCAGATCATCCTCAGACACTTCTCTTCCAACTTGCTGCTTCTTTACAATGAGGACGCCCTTACGATTGAACATATAGGCAACAGAGCCTGGATCTGCAATGGTGCCACCGTTTCGAGTTACAGCTACTCGCACATCAGAAGCCACTCGATTGCGATTATCTGAAAGACACTCAATTAGGAACGCCACTCCGCCCGGTCCATAACCTTCATACATAATCGTTTCGTAATTTGAGCCACCTGCTTCGGCGCCAGAAGCGCGCTTAAGTGCTCTATCGATATTTTCGCTTGGGACAGAATTCTTCTTCGCCTTCGCTATCGCATCATAAAGAGTTGGATTACCGGCTGGATCTGCGCCACCATTTCGAGCCGCAACTTCGATTGCCTTGATGTGTTTGGCAAACGCCTTAGACCGTTTCGAATCGATCAGCGCTTTCTTTCGTTTGATCGTCGCCCATTTGGAGTGACCGGACATCAGACACCGACTCGTAAAGCTCTAGAACAAATCGTCTCAACGAAATAACGATGAATCCGATTATCGCTAGTAAGTTCTGGGTGGAAGGAAGTTGCCAATAGATTTTTACTACGTACCGCCACAGGGTGGCCATCAATCTGTGCCAAGACTTCAACGCCTTCGCCACAATCCTCAATCCAAGGTGCTCGAATAAAGATCGCTCGGAATTTAGGGCCAGTAATTCCTTTAAATTCGATATCACTCTCAAAAGAATCTACTTGGCGTCCAAAGGCATTGCGCCGTGCGGTCACATTTAGTCCACCAAAGCTCTCTTGGCCAACAATCGCATCCAAAACGCGATCTGCGAGAAGAATTAATCCAGCACAAGATCCATAAACAGGCATTCCCGTTCTTATTCGCTCTTGAAGTGTTTCGAAAAGACCGAAGGCTCTAGCTAATTTACTTATTGTGGTGGATTCTCCGCCTGGAATAACCAGCGCCTGTACGCTCTCAAGCTCGCTTAAGGTTCTTACTTCAATCGCTCCAACGCCACAATCACTTAACGCGCTTATGTGCTCTCGTACATCGCCTTGGAGCGCGAGGACTCCAACAATCACAGTCTTTACCAGCCCCGTTCAGCTAGACGATGCGGTACTGGAATATCAGCAACATTAATGCCAACCATCGCTTCGCCAAGTCCGCGTGATTGTTCAGCAACGACCTTTGGATCGTTGTAAAAGGTTACTGATTTAACAATTGCGGAAGCGCGCTTAGCTGGATCTCCGCTCTTAAAGATTCCCGAGCCAACGAATACTCCATCTGCTCCAAGTTGCATCATCATCGCTGCGTCGGCAGGAGTTGCAATTCCGCCGGCAGTAAAGAGAACGACGGGTAATTTGCCGGTCTGCGCTACTTCTTTTACAAGATCGTATGGCGCCTGAAGCTCTTTGGCCGCAACATATAACTCATCTTCGCGCATCGAGGTGAGTCTGCGAATCTCATCTGAGATTGAGCGCATATGAGTTGTGGCATTTGAGACGTCGCCCGTTCCAGCTTCTCCTTTGGAGCGAATCATCGCCGCACCTTCATTTATGCGCCGTAACGCCTCACCAAGATTTGTAGCGCCGCATACAAAAGGAACAGTGAAGTTCCATTTATCAATGTGATGTGTGTAATCCGCAGGGGTTAGTACTTCAGATTCATCAATGTAATCCACTCCAATGGCTTGGAGAATTTGAGCTTCCACGAAATGCCCAATACGTGCTTTTGCCATTACCGGAATTGAGACAGTGGCTTGAATCTCAGCGATCATGTCTGGGTCGGACATTCTTGCTACGCCACCTTGCGCGCGGATATCGGCAGGCACTCGTTCCAACGCCATTACCGCGACCGCGCCAGCGTCTTCGGCAATCTTCGCCTGATCAGCGTTGACTACATCCATAATCACGCCGCCCTTGAGCATCTCGGCCATTCCCCGCTTTACGCGCGATGTACCGGTTAAATGAGTCTCAGCCATGGCCGGATTCTACTTAATTTCCCTAAACGGGCGAGTTCGCCTCTATTTGCCGTTGGAATCCTTGACGAGCGGATATGAAATCTCGGGTTCTTGATCGGTTAGGAAAATCCAGACCTGGCCGGTTGCAAAGTATGCCGGCTCCCCGTTTTCTAAAGTCCAACTAGTCGGGGATGTTGCACTCGCGCGTTTCCAAATCATCGGTGTGATGGTTCCGTCTCGTAGTAATAACGCCTTTCCAGCTCCAATTACATTTGTCTTTGGAGTTACTCCCCCGAATTTATCTCCGTACTCTGAAGGTTTGATCTCGGCAAATTGGATTACTAGATTATTTGAACCAAGTTGTAAACCAGATTTAGCGAGATTGGGCTCACCATCGAAATTTAAGAGAAAGCGCTGCTCTTCTTCATTCCAGAGCGCTTCATAGGATGCATTGGGCCAATTCACTTTCACTCGCAAGACAGGTTTCGCTAACTCACTCAATTCGCCATGTGTCCAGCCAACAGGCTTTACCAAATCCACGCTCTCTGCTTTATCCAAAAGAAGTGGGATTCGAACCATCATCGAGTAAGGCGCAATCCTCTCTGGGTCATTGAAGTAAATCGACGGTGGATTACGTTCCGCACTTAAGTTCTCGAGATTTGCAGCCGCGATTACAGGACGCAACTTGCTCTGAGCCCCGCTATACATAAAGCCAACCCGACCGAATTGGGCCAAGATGTCTATATCTGAAATCCGTGCCGATCTAATCGGGCCAACTTGCTCTGGATAATTTGAACTATATATCCCCATCAATCGCGTCAATCCAGCTTCAACCTGGGTAATGATCACAACGTCGGCCTTCTCAACTCCTTCTTGTGGATGTGCAGCGCGCGTATCATCGAATTTGATCGCTATAACTTTTCCATTGCTGCCTACCTCACCAGTAAGAACATTTCGCTCTGGTTCTGGGGTAGGTTCCATGAATGGCAGATTCGACAGTGAGCAACTAGTAAGGCTAAGTGCTGTTAGAAGCGGAAGAAGTGAAATCTTAAGGGACTTAAAGAACATCATCTTCAAAAGGATAAGTGATAGGAAGCGGCGCTCTTCCAGCAAGGCGAAAAGCCCGAATTATGAGTTTTTCCCGACGTTTGCGGGTAGCAGTGACTGATTCTTGATGGATTGCAATTGCCGTGCGTAAGCGATCAGTTATTGAATCTAACTCGCTAAAAATTTCTGGGTATAACTCAGGTATGTCGCTCTCTTGCCGTAAAAGCTTTAGCGCCTCCGAGAGTCCACTCTCGGCTTCGCTTCGCTCCGAGATTTCGGCATCACGAGCTTGATGGGCTGCTGAAGTCAATAAAAGATTAGTAGCGGGATCTACCTCGTTTAAATGCGCAATCTCGCCTGCAAGAGCAGCGCGTCGCTGGAGAATTGAATCTAGATTAGCCCAAGAAGTCTCGACCCTATGATGTAGCCGATCTAACCTGTTTGCCGAAAACGTCAAGTACCAGATAAACGCTAGAGTTATAAGCAGTCCGATAATGAACTCACTCAACTTAGTTCACCTCTATCTTCTCGACTTAGGAACCGAAGCCAGGTTCGTGGTTCTGATCCAACTGTAACTTTCTCAGATTCGCCCTGAGCATGTTGGTATACGTTCATTATTTCTGGTCCCACTGTCTTCCAATCAAATTTCATCGCTCCTAGTTCGGCCTGTTCTCGCAGATCAGCAATTGCCTTTTGGTCTTTTGCGATCTTGATAATCTGCTTGGCAAGATGATTAGCGTCGCCATTTGTGAATGTTAAGCCGTACTTACCGTATCCGAGCACGCTTTCAAATGCCGGGAGATCGCTAGCAACGATTGCAGCTCCCGCAGCCATCGCCTCAGCCAGAATAATTCCAAATGATTCGCCTCCAGTATTTGGGGCGACATAAAGATCAACTGATTTAAGAAAGCTTGCTTTATCTTCCTCACTAAGTCGACCAAGAAAGACAATTCGATTTCGAAGGCTTGGATTTAACGCCTGCATTACCTCCAAACCCTCCCCCGGTCCGGCAATTAAAACCCGTAGATTGGGAATAGCCCGTGTCAGGTTTGGGACCGCTTCCATTAGTACGTTCAGGCCCTTACGAGGCTCGGAGAAACGCCCCAGGAATCCGATGGTGAACTCGCGCTTCCATTCTGGATTCACATTGGCCGACGCGAAAAATGAGGTATCAATTCCATTAGGAATTACCACAGCATCGGTATCTAGATGAATTGTGAGAGTTTCGCGAGCAACTTCACTTACCGCAATTCGTGCTCTTAGTTTCTCGATAACCGGTTCAAGCAAGGGTGCAATTGCGAATGCGACTTTCTGTCGTGGAGCGGCCACATGGAATGTTCCCACCATCGGTCCTTCTGCGATTGAGCAAGCTAAAAGTGATAGCGATGGAATGGCGGGCTCATGTAGATGCATGACATCAAATTCATTTCGAGCTATCCATTGACGGACCCTCGTTGCAGCAACCGGCCCAAAGAGAACCCGCGCAACTGCGCCGTTATATGGGATTGCGACCGGTCTACCAGCCGAGACCACAAACTCTTCAGCTACCGCTTCTTCATCAAGTGCTGGCGCCAGAACTGATACGTCGTGTCCCTCAGCTAAAAAATGATTAGCTAGATCCTTTACATGTGCCTGTACCCCACCTGGAACGTCCCAGGCGTATGGAGAGACCATTCCAATTTTCACTTATTTACTCTCTCTACAAATATCCGTTGCTGCATATGCCATGAAGATGGGTCACTCTTTATGTCACGAGCGAACTGATTGGCAAGCTCTTGAGTCAGGCGCTGGATTTCATCACTTTCGCTTTGACTTCTACGCACCAAAAATGGCCCACTGAATCTTATGTTGATACCAATATCCGTAAAGGAAACATAAGCGGTAATCAAATTAGCTTCCGTCTTTATCGCCAAGAGTGCCGGCCCTGCAGGCATCCGCGCATTAGCGTCAAAGAATTCAACATCCACACCACTTCGAGATAAATCCCGATCCGCAACAAGGGCAACAAGCTTTCCCTCTTGCAAAAAGTTAATTAGTTGGTCGGTTACCTTTTCCTCAAGGTCTAGAACCTTCATGCCCATCCGCTCTCTGTGGGCAAGAAACCTGCGAAATAGCCGTTCTGGCCGCAAATGCTCAGCGACCGTATGGACTTTTATTCCTTGCGAGCAGTAATAGAGGCCGGCATGGTCCCAGTTTCCCGCATGAGGTAAAGCGATTATCACACCCTTACCGCTTTTGACCGAGTCGAGAAAAAGTTCGTTGTTCTCTGTTGTGACCGTGGCTGCAACTCTCTCTTGGCTCCAGTCTGAAATACGAAATGTGTCGCACCAATAGCGCATCGCACTAGATACTCCACTTCGAACCAGCGCCTCTAATTCATCATTTTCTAGCAAAGGTAGAACTTGCCTGTAGTTCTCTCTTAGTCGCGCAATTCGTTTTCCATTCTTTCGATAAGCGCGCTCTGCAATCCTTTCGAAAAATTTATATGCAGTTCTCTCCGGCAGCAGACGAACAATTCTCCAGAGCGCACTGTAAATAAGGTAAGTCAAGAACTCTTGAATCGCTTTCACGCTTGATGCACAGCTTTCATTCGCTGGATTACGGTGATCGAACTGATGAATACAAGGAGCCATAGCGAAAGACCTAGAGCGAAGTCCAGACCAAGACCATAGAGACCTGTTCCAACAAGAAGGATGATCAAACGTTCGGGACGTTCAGCAAAACCGACCGAACACTCGATTCCAAGGCTCTCTGCTTTTGCCCTAATGTATGGAATAAGGCCCCCGAGAAATAAGGCGGCTATTGCCAATACGTGAAGATCAGAGCCCTCATTAAAGAGGTAGATCCATATACCAATCACGATAGCTGCATCACTGATTCGATCGAGAGTCGAATCCAGTAGCGCACCCCAAGGGGTTCCATCACTCTTGGATATCCGGGCCATCGTTCCATCAAAAAGATCACTTAAGGCAAAGAGAGAAACCAGCAAAGTTCCGAGAAAAAATTCTCCTCTTGCAAAGAAGTAGATAGATGAGAAAGCCACTCCAGCCGCACCTATTACGGTGATCGCATTAGCGCTGAGTCCAATACGAAGCAGCGCCCGGCAGATGGGTGTGATGAAAGCCGTGACGGGGGCTTTGAAGTATCTCTGAATCATTGGATACATCGTAGGCTCTCTTTATGAGTGAGCCACTGATTAAGCTACTTCTCGCTCATCATCGAGATGTTAAGCCGGCACATACCCTCACTGCTCTAAAGGCCAACGTCGAGGTAATAGTTCTGCCTGCTCAACTATCCGAATTGGGTTCTTTTGAGTCAGTCGATCTCTTTGCTCTGCTAGTCGATGCTAGAAGTGGAATCTCGAAAGAGATGATCGAGCTATGGCATCACTTTCAAGAGCGACAATTCCCACGGGCCATGATTGTGCAAGGAATTGAGTTCTCCGAATCTGATTTCGACGACATTGTTTTGATTGGTAATCGAGTTCTTGAACAGTTCGCCACGCCATATCTAGTCCTCCATGACGACCTTGGCCAACCAACGGCTCTAATTTCTCTAGAGGACAACCTTGTACATGATTATTCTGGCGCTGAAAAGAATCGCTACTCAGCCGATAGCGAACTTATGGATTTGATTTCAGAATTTCAAGAAGAGTACTTACAGCTCTACAAAGAGTTGGGAGAAGAAGGTTTCTTTCAAGGAATATTTGCGATTGCAATTCCGATTGGAAGCGAGAAACCTTTTGGAATCCCAGAACTGAATATGGTTATTGAAGCGCTTTCCAAGCGTTAGCTAATTCTGCCCGCGTCTCAGTAAGAAGTTTTGGCAGTACTTTGGTCTGGCCAATTAAAGGCATGAAGTTCGCATCCCCCGACCATCTTGGAATCACATGTTGGTGGATATGTTCGGCTACCCCAGCTCCCGAAACTGCGCCCTGGTTCATACCCAGATTGAAACCGGCGGGCTTCGAAACCTCTCTAATAACCCGCATGGCGTCCGAAGTTAATCTAAAAATCTCTTCGCGCTCTTCCTTTGAGATCTCTGTTAAGTCAGCAACATGTCTAAAGGTGCAGATGAGAAGATGTCCTGGGTTATAGGGATATAGATTAAGAACCGCGTAAGCAAGCTCCCCACGATAAACAATTAAAGAATTTTCATCATCGCCTTTTGGAATTTCGCAGAACGGACAAGCGACATCATTGCCTTTAAGAGGTCGATTTTCGCCCGATAAATACGCCATTCGATGTGGCGCCCAGAGACGTTGCCAGCGGTCAGGGATTCCAACGCCATCAATTTCAACGCCATCAATTTCAACGCCATCAGGCGCTTTTTCAGTCATCTAATACTCTCTTAAACTTGAGTTCGCTCTAGAACAGTTTTTTGCACGAGAGCTATCGCCTCTTTTATCGGAACCCCATTTCGCTGTTCGCCGTTGCGGAACCGGAACGAGACGGACCCGGAATTCTGGTCTTCTTCCCCGGCAATCAGCATAAAAGGAATCTTTTCAGCTTGGGCGTTACGAATCTTTTTCTGCATCCGATCATCAGATGCATCAATTTCTGCACGTATTCCGACTTTCTTCATTTCTTGGATAACTTCGGCGAGATAAGGCACAAAAGCTTCAGCTACCGGGATGCCGCGAACTTGAACCGGTGCAAGCCAAGGTGGAAAGGCGCCGGCATAGTGTTCGGTGAGAACGCCAAAAAATCGTTCAATAGACCCAAAGAGCGCTCTATGGATCATTACTGGTCTCTGCCTTGAACCGTCGGAGGCTTGGTACTCCAACTCAAATCTCTGTGGGAGCTGGAAATCCACCTGAATTGTGGACATCTGCCAAGTTCTTCCAATTGCATCTTTTGCTTGAACACTGACCTTAGGCCCATAGAAAGCCGCTCCACCCTTATCAAGAACGAGTTCTAGGCCTTGTTTTTCCGCCGCTCGCCGGAGCGTCTGCGTTGCGCGCTCCCAATCTTCATCTGTGCCGATGAACTTCTCTTCGTTTTTCGTAGATAACTCCAGGTAAAAATCTTGTAAGCCATAGTCGCGAAGTAGATTTAGAACGAAAGTTAAGAGACTATCTAGTTCGTCTTCCATCTGTTCTGGTGTGCAATAGATGTGCGCATCATCTTGGGTGAAACCGCGAGCGCGGGTAATTCCGTGGATTACCCCAGATTTCTCGTAGCGATAAACAGTCCCAAATTCAAAAAGTCGTAGTGGAAGTTCTCGATATGAACGACCACGCGATGCGAAGACGAGATTATGAAACGGGCAGTTCATGGGTTTCATGTAGTACTTCTGGCCGGCCCGCTTTACCGTGCCATCAGCGTGGAGCTCTTCGTCCATAACCATCGGCGGATACATTCCTTCGGAGTACCAATCAAGATGCCCCGATTTTTCAAAGAGCGCAGCCTTTGTTAAGTGCGGCGAATAGACAAATTCATAACCCTCTTGGATATGGCGTTTCCTTGAATATTCCTCCATCGCCATTCGAATGATTCCGCCCTTGGGATGAAATACAGCCAAACCTGAGCCGATTTCGTCTGGGAATGAAAAGAGATCCAATTCTGAGCCGAGGCGGCGGTGATCTCTCTTCTCTGCTTCTGCTAATAAATTTAGATAATTATCAAGAGCATCTTGGGAGGGCCAAGCAGTTCCATAAATTCTCTGCAGCATGGGGTTTTTCTCAGATCCGCGCCAATAAGCACCGGCCGATCGCATCAGTTTAAATGCCGGTATGTATTTTGTAGATGGGAGGTGAGGCCCTCTGCACAGGTCTGCCCAGACTGCCTTACCGTCTCTGCCCAGGTTGTCATAGATAGTTAATTCACCAGCGCCCACTTCAACTGAGGCGCCCTCAGCCACATCGCCACTTTTCAACTTGATCAACTCACACTTATATTTTTCATTCTTCAATTCAGCGAGCGCTTCACTCTCGCTAACGACTCTGCGCTTAAAGCGTTGTCCGTCCTTGATGATCTTGCGCATTCCACTCTCGAGTTTTTCTAAATCTTCAGGAGTAAAGGGGCGCTCAGGATCAAAGTCATAATAAAAACCATCGGTTATCGGTGGGCCAATACCAAGGCGAGTTTGCGAGAAAAGGTTTTGGACGCTCTGGGCAAGAACGTGAGCGGTTGAGTGTCGAAGTACATTCAACCCTTCCTCACTATCAATCTTGATTGTTTCGACAACATCGCCTTCAGATAGCTCACTCCATAAATCCTTAAGTACTCCATTCACCCGGCAGACCACGATGGCGCTTGGACCTGGTTTCATGGCATCTGGGTAAACCTCTTCGCAAACTTGGGTCACCTTAAATTCAGATGAAACTCTTCTAGACGCTCCATCTAAAGTGATTGATATAGAGGCTGAACTTTCCGAGCTACTCACGAAGCGAGGCTACCAAAGCACTGATAAATCAAGCGTAAAGAATTACCAACACCACGATAGAAAAGAGCGCTCCACCGGCAATTAGAAGGTATTTGACCCAGAGTGGAATTCGGAATCTCTCTGAGGTGGATTGGGCAATCGACTTTGTCTTACGAATTGCATTCGCCGCCCATGCATATTCAGTAGCCAAAATACCAAGACCTGCGAGGAGTACTAGTAGTCCAGGTCCGGGAGCGAATAAGAAGATTGTTCCGATAATTGTGATTAGACCGCCAATAACTCCGATGAACACCCGCCAAACCAGCGAGCCATAAGGGTTCGATTTGATTTGCTGGCGGAAGTTCACAGGGCAAGATTACCTAATATCCAACTATGAAAACTCTCCTGAAGTTCACGAAACCGATTAGAACTTGGGGTGTCTTTTCCGTCAATTGCCTTAATGGATTGAATCTCCCGCAAGCTGGAGACAGCCCCGAGGGAATCTGCGCCAAGTAATGAATCTAATTCCAACTTACCTTCCGTAAACCCAAAGTTATCAATCAGCGCCTTGCGAGTTACCCCCGGCAGCGCTCCACTCTCGATCCTTGGGGTCATCCAATTTCCATCGATTAGGGCTATTAAGTTCGAAGTAGACAATTCACTTACCTCTCCACTTTCCTGGAGAAGAATTGCATCATCAAACCCCGCACGTTCGGCTCGGCGACGGGCGCTTAGGCGTGATGAATAAGAGGCGCTCTTATAACCAAGCCCCGCATGTGGGCTTTTAAGAATCGTGCACCGAATTCCATCTGTTGGGGCTTTGTATTCTCTATGCGAGAGGATCCAATTACCATCTGAGTAGAACGAAATTCTCAAGGAACCGTTTGGGAAGTTATCCAGCATCAGAATTTTCTCGACGCCCTCGATGATTTTCTCGCGGCGATAAGAATTAGTTGACGCCCCTCCCAATTCAGCTAACCCCACTTCAAGTCGATCAAGGTGGGCGGTCAGGGCGAAGAGTTTTCCACTATAGCTTCGCAAAGTTTCAAATACTCCGTCGCCCAAGAGAATCGCATCGCTTAACTCCGAACTTTGCGAGGGCTCACCATTGAAGAGAATCATTGAGTAAGAGAGATAAGGCGTCGCGCCTTTAGCTCAGTCTCCTCCCACTCAGATTCTGGGTCACTGTCCCATGTAATGCCTGCACCTGTACCAAATTTAATCTCATCTTTGCTTCGCCAGAAGAGTCTGATTCCTACGCTCAACTCCATGCGATCCCCGTCAGACCATCCAAAAACGCCACAATAAGGTCCGCGCTCTTCTTCATTAGATCTAATGATCTGTAGCGCGCTTGATTTCGGAGCTCCACTTATTGATCCAGGCGGCATTACCTCAGAGATTGCTTGAGAGAGCGTAATCTCCTTCTTGAGGGAGCCACTCACATCAGAAACCAAATGGAAGAGACCAGGATGTTTTTCGGTAGCTAGCAATCTCGGAGTGGTAATTGAACCCGTCTCGCAAATCCTCCCCAGATCATTTCTAATCAGATCCACAATCATGAGATTTTCCGCTCTATCCTTTGCTAAAAACTCGCTTGTAGGCGAAGTTCCCTTTATTGGGCTTGAGGTGATTCGACTCCCGTCCTTAGAGATAAATCGCTCAGGTGATGCCGATGCAATCTCTAGCCCTGGTAATGAGAGATAGCCGGCAAAGGGAGCGGGATTCTGCGAAAGAATTCGAGTAAATAGTCCTGAGAGATTTCCTTCTTCAAGAATCTTCGAAGTCATAATCCGGCAGGCATTGACCTGGTACACCTCACCAGCTGCAATCAGAGATCGGATCTCTTCAACATAACTCTTATATTCATCCCGAGATTTGGATGATTGCCACTTCCCGACCTTTATCGCGCGCCCTTCACTAACAAACTCTTTTTTCGAAAATTCTTTAAATCGGGCAAGCGTCCAGCTCCCTTCGAAGGTTCCAACAATTGACCAGAACCCCGGTTCGTTGATGGCTTCCAGGTCGCTCCGTATTTCTTGCAGATTTTCGCCCTGAATGCCGCCCATCCAGAACCGCTCCACAATCCACCGCCTCTAGATTTCCGTATTCATTTGGGAAGCCCTCTAAATCTAGGATAGATTTCCCCTCCTTGATCATCGGTGCCGGTCGGTGGCGAGATCAAGTTTTGCGGACGTAGCGCAGTTGGTAGCGCGGAACCTTGCCAAGGTTCAGGTCGCGGGTTCGACCCCCGTCGTCCGCTCGATGATCTGAGTTTGGAGAGCTAGAAATAGCTAGCGATTTGGTGGAGTGGCCGAGAGGCGAGGCTCGGGACTGCAAATCCCGCTACACGGGTTCAAATCCCGTCTCCACCTCGATAAATTTAGGAAAAAATCTTCACAACTAAATACGGACGATTAGCGCAGCGGTAGCGCACTTCCTTGACATGGAAGGGGT
>RGJX01000021.1 GCA_010023045.1 Actinomycetota bacterium
CGATCAATAGTTCTACGTTTCATAACTTCTCTCCTAAGTGTTTTTAGTGGTTTCCCACTCGAGATCCCGACTAGATCTCCTAAGGAGATGAAACTCTTTTCTTATTCTTTCTATTTGAAATAAGCGAGTGCTGGCACTTCGAGCAGGCAAGTGAGTGGTAGCACTTTGGCGTAGGTCACTAATCTAAGTGTCGCGCACAAGTCGCAGTACCGTCAGGTCCTACTTCTAAGTGACGGCAAGGAACTCCTAACTTTTCAAAAGCCTGATCTCCAAAGTGTGATCTATAAGCAAGTGCAATCAATACTCGAATGTTGATATCGGGTCCTGATTGAACGCCAAGGGCTTTGGCCATCCGCGAAACGGTGTTCTCGACAACTTTCTCGCTATGTGCAGTCTCTCTTGCAATCGCCGCATTTGAAAGTCCGTCACACAAGTGTGCGGCAACGAGATGTTCAAACGGGGTCAAGTCCCTTGTCAGGATAGTTAAGCGCTCCATAAGGCTCCTCAGTTCTCCGGCTAGGATTCGCAGGTGAGCGAGGTTTTAGCCAGTACTGACAAACAGATTCTAACCCTTACGCTCAATCGCCCCGAGAAACAGAACGCGATAACACGCGAGATGTACCAGACTCTTGCGAACTCAATAAATGAAGCAAATGGCGATTTTGGCGTGCGCGCCATAGTAATCACAAGCTCTTCCCAACACTTCACCGCGGGCAATGACCTCTTTGATTTCCTAAATGCTCCACCGCTCGAAGAGGGCTCTCCAGTAATGAATTTTCTAGCCGCAATTCATAATCTCTCTAAGCCGCTTCTCGCTGCGGTCTCAGGAAATGCCGTTGGTATCGGCACCACGATGCTCTTTCATTGCGATGTAGTTATTGCTGCGCCGAGTACGAACTTCTCAATGCCCTTTGTGACTCTTGGACTAGTTCCCGAAGCCGGGTCATCGCTCCTCTTCCCGCGACTAGTGGGCCACCAGCTAGCGAGCAAAGTATTTCTTACTGGAGAACCCTTCGGCCCAAGTGAGGCTCTCTCGATGGGATTGATTGCTGAGATCGCAGAAAATCCATTAGAGGTCGCACGAGAGATTGCACTAAAAATCGCGGCACAACCACCAAATGCAGTCCTACAAACTAAGGCTCTTTTGAAGAGCGAACTCCACGATAAAGTCGCTGCGGTGATACGAGCTGAGGGCGAGTTATTCCAAATGGCCTTGCAGTCAGATGAAGCGCGTGAGGCATTTATGAATTTCTTAGCTAAAAAAGGTAAGTAGACAAGGAGCAACTTCATGTCACTCAAAGGTAAGAAGATTTTTGTTACCGGCGGCTCTCGCGGCATCGGGCTTGCCATAGCCCTTAGAGCGGCGCAAGATGGTGCTCAAATTGCAATTGCAGCTAAGACAGCAGATCCTCACCCAAAACTTCCGGGAACTATTTTTTCCGCGGCTGAAGATATAAAGGCGGCTGGGGGAGAAGCCTTACCTATTCAATGCGATATCCGCGATGAGGCGCAGATTGAGGGCGCAATCGCCAAAACGGTCGAGACTTTTGGCGGACTTGATATCTTGATTAATAACGCGAGCGCGATAAATCTAACTCCAACGCTAGCTACCCCGGCCAAGCGATTTGATCTGATGTTTGATGTGAACGTCAGGGGAACATTCCTTACATCGCAGGCAGCCATCCCTCACTTAAAGGAATCCGCCAAGCAAGGACGGAATCCGCACATCCTCACTCTCTCGCCACCGTTATCAATGAAGGCAAAATGGTTTAAGAATCACGTTGCCTACACTATGGCCAAATATGGAATGAGTATGTGCGTCCTTGGAATGTCAGAAGAGTTCAAGCGTGATGGAATTGCAGTTAATGCACTCTGGCCGAGAACTGCTATCGATACTGCCGCTCTTCAGATGATTCCTGGCGTTGATACCGCTGCATGTAGAAAGCCCGAAATCTTGTCTGATGCAGCACATGTAATTCTTAATCGGCCTAGCGCCGAATGTACGGGCAACTTCTTTGTAGATGACGAGGTGCTTGCATCGGTTGGTGTTACTGACTTAGACAAGTACGCAGTTGTTCCCGGAACCAAAGATTTCTTGCTTGATTTCTTCCTCGATTAATTCAAACTACAACTTAAAGCCGAAAGGTAGTTCGAGGCGATGAGATGCTAGGAGCTCAGTTTTCTTAAAGAGGTCCGGAGTTTTTTCATCAACTGCGATAACGCCGCCAGAGAGAATTACCGATCGCTCACAGAGTTCAAGTGCGTAGGGCAGGTCGTGCGTTACCATCAAAATAGTGACATCAAGCGAGCGAAGAATTTCGGCCAATTCACGTCTTGATGCTGGATCTAGATTCGATGAAGGTTCATCCAAGACAAGAATTTCTGGGCTCATAGCAAGAACAGTGGCAACGGCTACTCGCCGACGTTGCCCAAAGGATAGGTGATGGGGTGGTCGGTCTCGAAACTCGAGCATCCCTACTTTGGATAGCGCATCGTTGGTGACCTTTTCTAACTCAGCGCCGCGAAGCCCTGAGTTAAAAGGACCGAAGGCGACATCCTCGGCAACGGTTGGCATAAAGAGCTGATCATCGGGATCTTGGAAGACTATTCCGACTCGTTCGCGAATATGTTTCAAACTCTCTTTGTTCTTTGAGTCCACGACAGATCCGGCAACAGAGACGCTTCCTTGCTGCGTTGCAATAATTCCATTTAGGTGGAGGACTAGTGTGGTTTTGCCGGCGCCATTCGGACCAAGAAGTGCAACCTTTTCACCTTTAGTTATCTCTAGATTCACGCCGTAAAGCGCTTGATGGCCATCCGGATAGGCGTAGGCAAGGTTTGCAATCTTCAAACTTGGAATTGAACTCAAAACATTACTCCTGTTGTAATCGATACAAGTGCTGCGGCACCTGGGAGAACTAATGCGACAGCCAATTTACTATCTTTCTCATCAGATAGTTTTGGCATTGCTCCGATATATCCACGAGAGAGCATTGCTAGATAAACACGCTCACCCCGTTCATAAGAACGAATGAATAGTGCACCCACAGTTTGGGCAAGAATTCGCCACGATCTCAAACCGCGTTCTTCAAAACCGCGAGATTCTCGGGCAATCTTCATTCGTCCCAACTCATCATTTATGACATTTAGATAGCGAAGCATGAATGTGGCGATACTAACTAGCGGTGCCGGAACTCTTAGCTTCTCAAGTCCGATCAATATCTCACGTGCCGAAGTTGATGCAGAGAGGATGATTGCAGTTATCACGCCAATTGTTCCCTTAGCAACGATGCCTGCGCCTGCCCAAATCCCAGCTTCGTAGAGTTCAAGACCGAGGAATTGAACCTTGGGACCAGTTCCGAAGAAGGGCATCAAAAGCGCAAAGAGAACAAAAGGAATCTCAACCAACGAGCGGATGAACACCGTTCGATAGGGGAGCTTGGCCAGTCTTATCAAGATAAGAAGTATCAGAAAGAAGAGTGAATAAGCGACTAGATTTTGTATTGGCGTAGCAACAACAACAATGACAAATAGTAGAGCGCTCAAAATCTTTGTTTCCGGAGCTAACTCATGTATGAAGGTATGACGATGAAGAAATAATCGCTCTCCAACATCATGACCATGATGATGGGTGCTCTTCAGTTCTTTGCTCCAGACTTGAGTTTTTTGGCAATTGCGAAGACAGCAAAAGCAACTGCGGCGGTCACTAGAATTCCAATCACACCAGAGACTCCCACGCTCAATCTTTCGTTATCAAGACCTGCAACGCCATAATCAGCCAACGGAGAGCCTGAGACTGCTGAGTCTTTTGCGGTATCTAAGAAGCCTTTGTCTTCAGCAACTTTCTCAAGACCATCTGGATGGGAAGAGGCGTAAAACGAGAGGACACCAGCTACGGCGAGTGAGACAAGAAAGAAAAATGTATAGAACTTCTTTGACCATCTACTCATGAACGAATCTCCAATTTTGGCTTCCAACCGTAAACCAAGTCTGATCGAGTTGCGATGACAGCTGAAACCGTCATAAATGTAATGAGCGCTTCACCCAAACCGATTAGCAAGTGTGTTCCGATCATGGCGCCTGCAACAGTTCCAACTGGAATCGTGCCGGTGCCTCCGAGTGCATATTGAAGAGTGAATCCAAGAGCGGCTAGAGGAACTGATACGTAGGCAGCAACTGCAGCAGCAATAGTTACGCCAGACTTTGTCTTAGGAAGCACTCGCTTGAGGGCAATAAGAAGGAAGTGACTGACCCAAACGGCAATCACAGAGAGATTAAATACATTTAATCCAAGCGCAGTTAGGCCTCCATCGGCAAAGAGCAAAGCTTGAACACCCAACACGACAGTAAGTGCCAGAGTTGCAGAGTGTGGCCCGACCAATACCGTTGCTAGCGCGGCGCCAACAAGGTGGCCACTTGTTCCAGCAGCAACTGGGAAGTTGATCATCTGCGCGGCGAAGATAAAGACTGCGGTAAGTCCCGCCAGGGGAGTCGTCCGATCATCAAGGCTCTTGGCGGCGCCCTTAAGGGCGATTCCAACAAAGGCGATCGAGAGCAAGCCAAAGAGGGCGCTCACTGGAAGGTTTACGAAACCGTCCGGGATATGCAGTTTGGGAATCAACATGATCTAATCTTATTGCAAATGATTTGCAACTGCAAACATTTGGCTATTCAACTCACCTTAAGGGCTTTAGCCTTCCCGCATGAGCCTTAAGACCAAGACCTGGGTCAGTCTTTGGACGGTCTACATAATCTGGGGCTCCACCTATTTCGCAATTGCCAAAGTAATCGAGAGCATGCCGCCGTTACTCTCCATGGGCATCCGATTCACGCTGGCCGGCCTAATTCTCTTAACTTTTATCTTTTTCAAACAGGGAGCAAAAGAATTTCGAATTCCCCGCCCAGAAATTGCATCAGCTTCAATTCTCGGTTTTGTTACTCTCGGTTTCGGAATCGGAAATGTTGCGATTGCTGAAGCGCATGTTCCCACCGGAGTTGTCTCATTGATTATTGCGGCGTTACCTCTTTGGATCGCTCTATTTAGAACTATTTCACGTGAGCGAATTGCAAAACTTACCTGGGCGGGAACCCTGGTTGGATTTATTGGAGTTGTGATACTTCTAAAGCCGGGGAGTATTGAGTCTGTTAGTGGAGTTAGCTCAGGAAAACTCTTTTTCTACATGTTTATGGTTCTACTTGGAAACATAGGGTGGGCGCTAGGGACTTATCTGGCCCCAAGATTTCCTATTCCAAAGAATTCACTGCTCTTCACGGGTATCGAGATGCTCGCTGGTGGAATCGCTCTAATGATAGTTGCCTCGATTAGGGGTGAATCTCTGAAAGATTTTCTTAATGGTTCAAACTCTTCCTGGTTTTGGTTCTGGTATTTGGTTCTCGTTGGCTCAATCGCCGCTTACTCAGCTTACCTATGGCTCGTGATGAATGCGCCAGTTTCTTTGACCGCAACTTATGCATATGTTAATCCGGTAATTGCAGTGCTTCTTGGAGTCTTATTCTTAAACGAAGTAATAACGCTGAATTACGCTCTTGGGGGAGCAATCATCATCTTGGGCGTTCTCACCGTTGTTTCCAGCGAGAGTAAAGCTAAACGCTTGGCTAGAGATTGATTAGTTCAGCCTTCATGGTTGCGCGATCAACTATAAGTGCGCTGTGGTTAGGAATTAATTGCCACCCTTCTTGATTCCATCCCGAAGAGGCGACCAAGCAACCCGAATCATCTAATCGGTAACTCAATTCGTAGTAATTTGGCTCAGCCCATGGTGGGCGATTTTCTGGATGATGCTCAGAGATGATGATCAGATAGTCGGTATTGAGAAACATGGAGTTGATGCTGCTGTATTTGTATGACTCCTTGAGGGAACGAATAGTTTCCAATACGCCCGAGACAAAACCTAACTTCTTAACCTTGGCTAGCGCGAAAAGAAAGAACAACTCGCTGTCGCCGGTTCCCTTACGTAGATGGAGAAACTCTGGTGATATTTCAGGCAACAGAGCGTCATACGGTAGAAGGGAGCCATTGTGAATAAATGCGATGTCTTCATAAGAGAATGGATGGGCGTTGCGGTCATTTACTTCAAGGCCAGGAGATGCCCACCTGAGATGAAGTAGACCCCCAGAAGCGCGCTCATTTGCTAATACTTGGGTAAAAGAGTGGCTCTCGGCTGCAGCTTCGACGCTTTTTTGCAATCTAGTCTCTTGATGATCCACAAAACAAAGTCCCCAGCTGTCCTTGTGAACTTTGGAGAGTTGCACGAACTCATCGATATTTGGTCCGGCAAATTCAGGGATCGATGTGGGCTGGCTAGCGACATAACCAAGAAGGCGGCACATATTCGTAAGTCTATCGGCTAATCTGAACACATGTTATTGGAAGCTTTGATAATCATTGTCGCCGGTAGTTTTATCCTTGAGGCTTTATTGGATCACCTCAATCAACGGAGTTCAGAAGGTAGGCCTGACCCCCTAGTCGCCCACCTCTACGATGAAAAAGAGCATCAGCGTTCCATTTCATACGGTTATGAAAAGAATCAACTAGGGCTGATCTCTGGTTTATTTTCAACTGGACTTATGGTTCTTGCGATTGGCTTCGGGTGGTTTGCAAGATTGGATGACTTCGTCTCAGAAAGAATCGATAACTCACTAGTAGTTTCACTCGTGTTTATCGGAGCGCTGAGTTTAATTAGTTGGCTAATCTCGCTGCCCTTTGCAATCAAATCCACTTTTGGTATTGAAGCCAAATACGGCTTTAACAAGGCAACTCCTAAAACTTTTATCACCGACATCGTAAAAGGAAGCGTGGTTGGTGTAATCATCGGAGGCTCACTGCTCGCTGCGGTTATCTGGTTATATGAGCGATTTGAAGATCGCTTCTGGCTTTATGGCTGGCTTCTTGTAGCTAGTTTCTCAATATTCATGTTTATGTTTGGCACAAAGCTGATACTCCCGCTATTCAACAAGTTGACCCCATTAGAAGATGGCGAACTTAAAGGGGCGATTGGCCAATACTGTAAGTCCCAAGGTTATTCACTAAAGAATCTATTCGTCATGGATGGTTCCAAGCGATCAACAAAGGCTAATGCCTTTTTCAGCGGAATGGGAAAGAGTAAGACAATTGTTCTCTTCGATACTCTGATTGAAAAGTTGAGCAAGGATGAAATCGTTGCCGTACTTGCCCACGAAATTGGCCACTATAAACGCAAACACACCCTTGCTATGTTCTTAGCTTCGAACATTCAGACGCTGGCAATTTTTGCACTGCTTGGCTGGGCGCTCCAATATCCCGAGTTTTCCAAGGCCCTTGGAGCCGAAGAGGGCAAATTCCATCTATCGGCGCTGGCATTCTTCATTCTTCTCACTCCACTACAAATACTCTTGGGGTTACTCAATAATTCACTCTCTCGGCGCAATGAATTTGATGCCGACACCTTTGCGGCGAAGACTTACAAGCAGGCCCCAATGCGAAGCGCACTCTCTAAAATCTCAACGGATAGCCTTGCAAATCTAAATCCACATCCACTCTATGTGGCTTTTAATTACACCCATCCGCCTCTAGTCCAACGTCTTAAGAACGTTGGCTAATAGTTAGACAGAATAAGAAAAAAGCCCACCAGATCGGTGGGCTTTTTTCTTGAGCCTTTTAGATATCGAAATAGAGTTCAAACTCCGCTGGATGAGGACGTAGTCGGACGTAGTCAATTTCTGACTTACGCTTCCACTCAATCCACGTCTCGATTAGATCCTTCGTGAAGACGCCACCACGTGTTAGGAACTCGTGATCTGCTTCCAGGCTATCGATTACTTTGTCCAGTGATCCAGGAACTTGTGGAATCGCTTTAGCTTCAGCGCCCTCAAGTTCGTAAAGGTCCTTATCTACTGGCTTTGGTGGCTCAATCTTGTTGGTGATTCCATCAAGACCGGCCATCAAAATCGCAGAGAAGGCGAGGTATGGGTTTGAGGATGGATCTGGGCAACGGAATTCGATGCGCTTTGCCTTCGGGCTAGTTCCAGTAATCGGAATTCGAATACAAGCGGAGCGGTTACGAGCTGAATAAACAAGGTTTACGGGAGCTTCGTATCCTGGGACAAGACGCTTGTATGAATTCACCGTCGGATTAGTGAATGCAAGAAGCGATGGAGCGTGCTTCAAGAGTCCACCGATATACCAACGTGCGATATCCGAAAGGTTTGCATATCCATCGCCCCAGAAGAGTGGCTTTCCATCTTTCCAAAGCGATTGATGTACGTGCATTCCAGAACCGTTATCACCAAAGAGAGGCTTTGGCATGAAAGTCACTGTCTTGCCGGCTTGCCAGGCAGTATTGCGAATGACGTACTTAAATTTCATCAAGTCATCTCCGGCGTGGAGAATGTCATTGAACCGGTAATTAACTTCCATCTGACCCGCAGTGCCAACTTCGTGGTGAGCGCGCTCCACAGATAGTCCGACCTTCTCGAGGTTCATGACCATCTCATCGCGCAGATCAGCAAATTGATCTGTTGGTGAGACTGGGAAATAACCGCCCTTGATGCGGGTGCGATAACCGCGGTTTGGAGTCCCATCCGGATCTTCTTTAATTCCGGTGTTCCAAGCGCCCTCATAAGAATCAACTTCGTAGTAACCAGTGTTCATGCCAGTGAGATAACGAACTCGGTCGAAGACATAGAACTCAGCTTCTGGAGCGAAGTAGGCGGTATCTGCGATACCAGTTGAGCGCATGTACTCAACGGCCTTTGTTACAACTTGACGCGGATCGCGTGAATAAGCTGAGTTGTCATCTGGATTTACTACCGAGAAGTGAACGACGAGAGTCTTTTCCTTACGGAATGGATCTACGAAAGCAGTCTCAGGCGCGGGAAGAAGTTTCATATCTGATTCATGAATCGACTGGAAGCCTCGTATTGAGGAACCATCGAACATCAGACCATCTTTAAAGACATCTTCGGTGAACTGACTTGCTGGAACATTGAAGTGATGTTGAATTCCAGGTAGATCGATAAATCGAACATCGACGAGAGAGATGTTCTCTTTCTTAATGTAGCTGATCAATTCAGCTGAGGACTTAAACATGTTTCTCCTAAGGCCTAGTTGCTCTTCGGAACTACAGACTCATCGTTGAGTGGATGACGCGAATGGTAGATGTAGGCAGTGAAAGGGGGGTATCTGGAGTGTTACGGTCATGTTTCAACATGAGGGCCAAAGGGTGGCTACCTTTGCCGCGTGGAGATGCGCTTTGAACGAGCCTCAATGGGCCGCCGGCTTGCTGCGCTGATGATCGACTGGGTGGTGGCGACCTTTACTACAGGACTTCTTTTTCCCATCTTCGCTAGCTCCCTAGCTCCAAGCCTCACCCGACTTCTCGTCTTCATCCTTGAGGTCGGGCTGATGACTGCGCTAACTGGAGCCTCAATTGGCCAACGGATTTTAGGAATCAGGGTCGTTACTTATCCTGATCAATTCTTCCTGACTCCCTCGAAGGCCTTTCTTCGCACTCTACTAATTGCGCTTGTAATCCCAGCAGTAGTTATCGATAGTGAGAGCAGGGGATTGCATGATCGATTCACAAAAAGCCAAGTAGTCCGAGTTAAAAGCTAATTAGCGAGGCTTGGGCATCCTCAAGTTCTTGGGCATCGGGCCCTTAGGTAGCGGAATATTCATTCCACCGATGGATTTCAACCGCGCACGGAGCTCGCGAAGTTGAACCTTTGATAACTTCTTTGGAAACTTTTTCATCCTACGTTGTAATTTTCTTATCGAGACCTGATCTTTTTCATTTCCAACAATCAATTCAAAGACAGGTACTCCCGGTGCGAAGCGCTCCATCTTGCGGCGCTCGTCATTCAATAGAGATCTAAGTGCAGCTCCACCTTCGCCAACTAGGACAATTCCAGGGCGACCTACTGCGCGATGAACCATGTCTTGATTCTTATTAACATTTACTGCGGGGGAGACGGTCCAGCCGCGACGAATCGACATGAGAACGCTAGCTCCAGCGCCAACTTGTCCTTCAATAGATGCGTAGGCAGCGCTACTTGCCATCCGCGTGAAGTAGAAGAATCCACCGAGAGCGGCAAGAGGGAAAGTTACAAATGCTCCATAGCCAGGTCTTCCAAAGAAAGCGCCAACGCCAATTCCAACTCCCCAGAGCGGTAGAAATACCACAAGGCATCGAAGGATTACGAAGGAATACTCCCGCTTGGCTAACGCATATGCATCGCGGATCGTCTTGAAACGTTTCTCGCCGGGGACTTTCTCTTTCTTCTTCCGTCCGAACACTAGATTTCCTTCCTTCGCTCTCGACTCTCTAATTCAACCATCTCTGGCGTGGGTGCGGTGCCACCAAGACGGGCAGGAGCCCATCTCTGGCCAATTGGAGAATCGGGATATTCGCGCTGAGCGCTATCCAATAGAGATTGCATTGCACCTTTTAATCTTGCTAACGCTAACTCAGGATCTTCGCCCGGCGAGAAGTACATTGGAGCACCAAAGGAAACAATGATGGGAACACTTGCCCGATTGAAATTCCTCGGTACCTTCTTAGTCCAAAGCCGCTGACTGCCCCAGATAATTGTGGGAAGAATTGGCGCGCCTGACTCCATCGCTAGTCGGATCACCCCGTTCTTCATGGCTTTTAATTCAAAACTTCTCGAAATGGTGGCTTCAGGAAAGACCCCAACAATTTCACCTTTCTTTAACGCTTTAAGCGCTTCTACAAAGGAGGGCGCTCCATTTGAACGATCAACGCTTATATGTCGCATTCCGCGCATCAGGGGCCCTGAGACAGGGTGATCAAATAGCTCTCGTTTTGCCATAAATCTCGCCAATCGATTTGAATCAAGAAGTGCCGTACCAGCAATAGCAAAGTCCAAGTAGCTAACATGGTTCATCGCAAGTAGCGCTGGCCCTGATCTTGGTACATGAGCTTGGCCATGAAATTTAAAATCTAAATCCAAAAACCGCCAAAAGCCTTTAAAGATTTGGACGATGGGGCGATATACGAGTTCGGCCATCTTGCTTAACCGTTTAAGGCACCTGTTCTCGCAGCAGAAGCCTCCTTGAAGAGGCGACCGGCACGATAGCTGGAGCGAACGAGCGGACCACTCATAACGCCTAAGAATCCAATCTCTCTTGCTTCTTGAGCCAATTCCACAAATTCATTTGGCTTAACCCAACGCTCAACAGGATGGTGGCGCGGTGAGGGGCGAAGATATTGGGTGATTGTTATTAAGTCGCAACCGGCCTGATGTAAATCAAGAAGTGCTTGAGAGACTTCTTCACGGGTTTCACCCATTCCGAGAATTAGATTCGACTTGGTAATAAGACCAAATGCTCGAGCCTGGTTTATTACACTCAACGATCGTTGATAATCAAAGGCGGGGCGAATTCGTTTGAATATTCTGGGCACAGTCTCAAGATTGTGGGCGAAGACTTCGGGCCGCGAGTCGAAAACCTCCTGGAGAAGCCTCGGGTTGGCAGAAAAATCGGGGGCAAGCATCTCGACTCCACAACCTGGAACAGTTTGATGTATCGCACGGATAGTCTCGGCGTAAAGCCAGGCACCTTCATCTTCTAGGTCATCTCTTGCAACTCCTGTGACAGTTGCGTATTTCAATCCCATGCTCTTCACAGATTCAGCGACTCTTCTTGGTTCATCTCGATCCAGCGGTGCGGGTTTACCTGTATCGATATTGCAGAAATCGCATCTGCGTGTGCATTGCTCACCGCCGATAAGAAAGGTTGCTTCTCGATCTTCCCAACATTCAAAGATGTTTGGACAGGCGGCTTCTTGGCAGACCGTGTGCAACCCTTCGCGTGAGACTAACGAGCGAAGAGCGGTGTACTCCGGGCCCATATGTGCGCGAGTCTTTATCCACTCCGGCTTGCGCTCAATGGGAACTTCAGCGTTACGCGCTTCTATTCGAAGAAGTTTTCGGCCATCTGGGGCAACCATTAGCTGGACACTTTCGCTAGCGCTTCATAAAGGTGACGCTCTAGTACTGGACGCACTTCTTCAATCGAAGGAGCGGGGTTCAATTCATTTGCCAGGAGCGGGGTTCAATTCATTTGCCATTGAGGTAACACCAGCATCAGGAATTCCACAAGGAATGATCTTCTCGTAGAAAGTTAGATCGGGATTAACATTTAGTGCAAAGCCATGCATCGTTACGCCACGAGCTACGCGGATCCCGATAGCCGCTATCTTCCGATCGCCTTTTTCATCCCTAAGCCAGACTCCGGATCGCTCGCAATATCTCTCGGCAGAGATGCCAAACTCTCTGCAGACTTCAATTAAGGAATTCTCTAACTCACGGACAAATCCAACGACATCAAAAGAGTCACGCAACTTGATTATTGGATATCCCACAATCTGACCTGGCCCATGAAAAGTAATCTTTCCGCCTCTATCCACATCGATTACCTTTGAACCATCGAGCGGGCGCTCGCTATCGAGCGTTCTTCGACCGGCGGTGAAAATTGGGGGATGCTCCAAAAGCAAAAGGGTGTTAGGTCGCTTTCCATCGGCTACTTCACGATGAATTTCACGTTGCAATTCCCAGGCTTGCTCATAATCAATGAGCCCCAATCGCTTTAGAGCGACTGGTGATGTAGTTAACGACACGGGATTAGCCTACTTTCGAACTCTCATATAGGCGCACTTCGCCTAAGATAGCCCGTTGTGAGTATCACAACTGAGAAGGTCATGCGTAGTAGGGCTAGAAAAGGGCTATGGCTAGCCATAGTCACAATCATCGTTTGGATGGCTGTAGGAGGCTTCTCGGGTCAAGCATTTTCGAAGATCTCAAATGTCCAAGAGAACGATAACGCGGCGTTTTTGCCGGAGAGCGCAGAATCGACTGAAGCTGGAAAGTTGATTGTTAAGTTCTCTGATCAATCGTTAGATCTGCTACCAACTTTGCTGATACTCGTGGGTGATTTAAATCCGGCTACAAATCCAGAAAAGTTTGCGGAAGTAAGCGCTTTCGCCGAAAGTCTGGGCGAGAAAGTTCTACCGCAATCTGGCCAACCGCTCTCGAAATATTTCGCTCCTGGAGCACCGATTCAGGCAATTCCATCCCAAGATGGGAAGGCAGTTTTAATCAATGTTCAGATTGATTCTGGAATTGCCGGTGAGAATATTGGTGATGAGCCCGCACTACCAATGATCATTGACTTCATAAGAGAGTCGATGAAGAGCGAGATTCAAGGAGTTGAATCGCATGTAACTGGCCCGGGTGGAATCTTCGCCGATCTATTTGAGGCTTTTGGCTCCATCGATACCACGCTTCTGCGAACAACTTTGATTGTTGTAGCGATAATTTTGATCCTGGTTTATCGCTCGCCGATTCTCTGGATTATTCCGCTACTTAATGCCGGCCTAGCGCTCGGTTTTGCCACGATGATTGTGTATTACTTAGCCAAGAATGACATCGTAGATTTAAATGGTCAGACCCAGGGAATCCTTGATGTTCTGGTCTTGGGTGCGGCGACCGATTATGCGCTTCTACTTATCTCAAGATATCGCGAAGAACTTCATAATTATCAATCTCGATATGAGGCAATGCGTAGGGCTTGGCGGGGAGTAGTTGAGCCAATCCTTGCCTCCGGGACAACGGTTGTCGCCGGTCTTATGGTTCTTCTACTAAGTGATCTCTCGAGTAACCGAGGCCTCGGACCTGTTGGTTCGATTGGAATTGTCTCAGCAATGCTTGCCTCACTCACCCTCCTTCCAGCTCTAGTAGTTCTCTTTGGAAGATGGGTTTTTTGGCCAAGAGTTCCGCGCTTTGATCATGAAGATGAGAAGTTATCCGGATTCTGGTCAAAGGTTGGTTCATTTGTGGATCGCAAACCCAAGGCGATTTGGATTACTACAACGTTAGTTCTTCTCATATTTGCTGGTTTCTCTACCACTTTGAAAAATGATGGCCTCGCCCAGACTGAAGCATTTACTTCAAGAACTGATTCGGTTATCGGACTAGAGAAATTAGGCGAGCACTTCCCAAGTGGAGAGGGAACTCCCGTTGAAATTGTCGTCGATGTTGCTGATGTCGGGGCAGTTTCTTCGGCAATCCAGTCGATTCCAAATATTGCAAATGTGACACCGGTATTTGTGCAAGATCCGAACACGCGCCAACCTACAGGAGAGCTGAAAGTAGTCGATGGAAAAGCTTTGCTATACGCAATTCTCGATGTTCCGGCTGACTCGAAGGAAGCAAAAGAACTAATCCCGCAGATTCGTGAAGCGGCTAAGAACGTTGATGAAAAGGTCCTAGTCGGTGGCCAGACGGCCATAAGTTACGACATCGACCAGTCATCAAAGCGCGATAATCGAGTAATTATTCCGATAGTTCTCCTTCTAATTGCACTAATTCTTGGATTGCTGCTTCGGAGCATCTTTGCAGCCGGACTTCTTTTGGGAACAGTTGTGCTCTCGTTCTTTGCAACCCTGGGGGTTTGCGCTCTTGTATTCGACAATGTCTTCGGCCATGCGGGCTCCGATCCATCATTCCCGCTTTTCGCCTTCGTCTTCCTAGTAGCTCTAGGTATTGATTACAACATCTTCTTAATGACCCGAGTTCGAGAAGAGGCGATGACAATCGGAACGCGAGCCGGAATCATAAAGGGATTAACAGTTACCGGTGGCGTTATCACTTCTGCTGGAGTAGTACTTGCGGCCACTTTTGGCGTATTGGGAATTCTGCCTCTCGTGTTTCTGGCGCAGCTAGGTTTTGCAGTCTCATTTGGAGTTCTGCTTGATGCAATTGTTGTTCGCTCACTGCTCGTTCCCGCGCTGGTAAAAGTGATTGGCCCAAAGATCTGGTGGCCATCGAAGTTGCAGCACGAAGGGAAGTAGAGTCCAAGAATGCGAGTCGGGCTGATTGGCTACGGACTTGCGGGGCGAACTTTTCACGCCCCACTCTTACAGGCATCCGGATTCTTTCTCGCAGCAATCGCATCGCGTTCGTTAGATAAGCGTGGCGCAGCACATACCGACTTTCCATTAGCAACGATTCTGGCGACTGCAGAAGAGTTGTAGAAGAAGAGCTTGATCTTGTCGTTGTGGCTTCAACAAATGAAGTTCACAGCGCTCATGCCAAATTAGCAATCGATGCCGGCATTCCAGTCGTCGTTGATAAACCGATGGCTTTAGATTATTACGAGACGCTATCGCTCTTTGATTACGCCGATGCTAGAGGTGTTCCAATAACAGTTTTCTTCAATCGACTTTTTGATAGCGATACTTTGACAATCAAGGAGTTAGTTAAGAGCGGCGAACTCGGTGAGATTTTTAGATACGAGTCGCGCTTCGAGAGATTTCGTCCCGACTTGAATCCAGCGGCATGGCGAGAGAACACCCCTTCTGATTTAGGCGGCGGACTACTGCTAGATCTGCAGACTCATTTAGTATCTATTGCACTCGATCTCTTCGGCCCGGCCACGCTTGAATATTCCTCGATTAGAAGAATCCGTGGTGGCGTAGATGATGATGTGCTAATAGCTTTGAAGCATCGCGGCGGCGTTGATTCATATCTATCCGTAAGTGCAATCGCAGGTGCTCCTGGCCCGAGAGTAAGAATGCATGGTCGCAACGGAACTTTTATTGCTAAGGAGTTAGACCCGCAAGAAGCGCTCCTGCGCTCTGGAGTAAAGCCACTTAGCACTGGTTGGAGCGATACTGCAGCCGCGACCGGTGAATTTAGAATCCACAAGGGACCAGAGTCCTTCAACCATCGAGGGATCCCTGGTAACTATGTCAATTTCTACAATCAAGTGAAGGATTCGCTAAGCACTGGAAGTGCCCTGCCGATCTCTCGGGAATTTGCTTTAGAAGTAGCGCAAATTCTCGATCGAGCGCGGGAGATTGATATCCGCTCGAACGGATAAGTGATGAGCAAGAAAGTTATTGTGGTCGGCGCTGGCTGGGCCGGATTGAACGCCGCCCGTGTTCTTAATGACGCAGGCTTTCATGTAAGAGTCTTCGAGAAAAGTGATCGAGTTGGTGGTCGAATCACCAGCGATTATGTCGATGGCTTCGTCCTTGATCACGGGTTTCAAGTAATCAATCCTAAATATGCAGAGCTACGAGAAACCGGAGTTATTGATTCAATTGACTTTAATGCACTGCCGAAGGGGCTTGATATTAGGAGTGGACTGGACACTATAAGAATTGGAGATTTCCGAACCAATCTCAAATATTTGCCAGGCGCCCTCAGTCCAAATTTGGGAAGCATAAGAGAGAAGCTGGCATTTATAAGTTATCTAGGCAAGCGAAGTGCAGATACTGACTTCAAAGTTGCAATGAAAGACGTGGGAACATTTTACGAAAAAGCTCTAAAGCCATTTCTAGATGGAGTTTTTCTTGTTGAAAGTGATCTCGTGTCAAACCAGATGGCTAGGGAACTGATTCATTGGTTCATCAAAGGTGCCCCGGGGCTACCTAGCGGCGGAGTTCGAGAAGTTTCCGAGTCGCTCGCTGCTGGGTTAGACATCGACTTCAATGTTGAGGTTAGCTCCGTATCCGCTTTCGAAGTAATAACGAGTAAAGGTAGAGAGTCAGTCGATGCAGTCTTAATTGCAACCGATCCAATCTCTGCTGCTGATTTTCTGGGGATTCCAGCGCCGGGCATGAACGCCTCGCAAACCTGGTATTTCAAGGTACCCAAAGGAGAAATCGATAGTAATCACCTTCGAGTTGGGGGAAGGGGGCCAATAGTGAACTCCGTTGCACTCTCTAACGTATCTCCAACTTACGCACCAGCTGATTCAACGTTAGTTGCTGCTACAAATCTCAAAACGGCAGAAGAGAGCGAAGT
>RGJX01000022.1 GCA_010023045.1 Actinomycetota bacterium
ATTAAATCGCCAACTGCCCAGATACCCGGAACGCTAGTGCGACACTTCTCATCAACGATGATGTATCCACGGTCCATCTTGATGCCTTGTTCCTCATAGCCAAGATTTGCCGAGACCGGTCCACGGCCGACTGCAACTAGTAGGACTTCTGCATCAAACTTCTTTCCATCCTCAAGCGTTACCGTGACGCCAGAGTTATTTTTTGCCACGCTCTTGAACTTAGTTCCAAGTTCAAAATTAATGCCGCGTTTGCGGAAGGCTCGCTCCAATTGCTTACTAGATGACTCATCTTCAAGTGCGATTAAATGAGGCAGCGCTTCAATAATTGTTACATCTGACCCAAAAGATTTCCATACTGATGCAAATTCACAACCAATTACTCCGCCACCTAGAACAATTACAGATTTAGGCACATAGTTAAGGTGCATGGCATGGTCGCTAGTCATCACTCGAGTTCCATCAAGTTCAAGACCGGGAAGTGATTTCGCATAAGAACCTGTGGCCAGCACGACATTTTTTCCGGTATATCGCTCGCCATTTACCTCGACTGTGTTCTTCGAGACCAACTTTCCTGCACCCTCTACATAAGTTACATTTCTAGATTTGACTAGCCCCTGAAGCCCTTTATGAAGCTTTGAGATGACTCCATCTTTATATGAATTAACTCCAGCCATATCAATGGAGTGGAAGTCAGCTTTAACGCCAAACTCCGAAGCATGACGAGTGTTGTCTGCGATTTCTCCAGCATGCAGTAGCGCCTTCGTTGGGATGCAACCCCGGTGTAGGCAGGTACCACCGAGCTTGTCTTTCTCAATGAGGACGACTTTAAGTCCGAGCTGGGATGCGCGAAGTGCGCAGGCATATCCACCGCTGCCGCCCCCGAGAATTACGAGATCGAAATCTGCCACGCTAACCTCACAACTTCACTAGTACTAGTAATTCACTCAACTGGCCCTATCTTGCCAGTTTCACCGGCCAGCTACGTCCTCGGCAAATGCGAGAAGTGTGCGAAGTGCGACACCTGTTCCGCCTACAGTGGTGTAACCGTGAGGCTTTGATTCGTTGTATGCAGGGCCAGCGATATCGAGGTGGAGCCAAGGTAGATCTGGGGAGATAAAGTCTTTTAGAAAAAGTCCGGCTACCAACATGCCACCCATCCGCTCGCCAATATTTGCAATATCTGCAACAGGAGAATCAAGGGAGGCGCGTAACTCTTCAGGTAGCGGCATTGGCCAGAACTGTTCGCCAGTTCGATTCACCGTCTCCAGGAATCTATCTCGGAAGTTCTCGTTATTTGTCATTACTGCGCTGGTGCGAGTCCCAAGAGCGACAACTTGAGCACCGGTGAGAGTCGCAACATCAACTATTCCATCTAACTTCCTCAACTGTCTTGCCGCCATAAATGGTGATGATGTCGCTCGGACGAGTCGCGGTATCGCTGACCATGTTCTCGGCTAACGGCGCCCAAGCATCAATTTCTATCGGCACCTTTAACTCTGCAATTGCCAGGATTGCTGCGGAGACAGCAGCAGCGCCACTCATATCAGACTTCATTGCTTCCATGCCCTGCGCAGGCTTTAGCGCAAGACCGCCGGTATCAAAAGTAATGCCCTTGCCAACATATGCGAGGCGTTTTTTTGCTCCTTTTGGTCGATAGGAAATATGAAGCAAGCGAGGTGGGTTTGCTGAACCTTGACCAACACCAATGATTCCGCCATAGCCCAACTTTTTGAGTTGCTGCTCACTTAGAACCTCCACCTTTAAGGAAAGTTTTTTCGCCAACGGTTGGAACTTTGCACAGAATGAAACCGGATTCAGATGACTTGGGGGAGTGTTCACCAAATCTCTTACGAGATGGCTATATTTCGAAATCACTTCGGCACGCTTTAGCGCCTCTTGAAGCTTCTTATCTTTCGCAAAATTTGTATGTAGCTCAATCTTCGCAAGCGGAGACTTGCGATCTGGTTTGGTTGCGCCACGAAATTCATCGAATGCATATGAGCCAAGAAGGGCGCCTTCTGCTATTGCAGCAGCCTCTTCACGACTCTTATGAGGCAGTGCAAAGGTTGCACTTTTTTGGCCAAGTAGTGATCGCGCCGCAGCGCCGGCAGCGCGCCTTAGGACTTCATGCGTAATCTCGCCCGCTCCGAGACCAGTCAAGAGGATCAACTTCGTACTCTCGCCGGGAAGCTTTATTACTTCATCACTTGCTCCCGTTGCGCCCATATCTTCTAGCGCTTCAAGAATCGATGCAGTATTAAATCTAATGCCGCTGGTCTGAATCGAAAGCTTCTTCTTCTCATCTTTCCTGAGCCCAAGGACTAATACTTCAGAGGTTAGTTGGGCATCGGTCGCGCGAATTGTTGGGGTCATTGCGCTAGGTTATTGGAGTGATGATTTCTGCGCCATTAAAGCGCTCGCCCATACATGACTTTCACAAAAGTGCGGGTGCGAAACTTGCTGACTTTGGCGGATGGGAGATGCCGATTGAGTACCCCCAAGAGCGGGGAGGTGGAGTTCTAAACGAGCACGCTGCGGTCCGCGAACGGGTGGGTCTATTTGATGTCTCCCATCTTGGTAAGGCCGAAGTTAAGGGAGCAGGCGCGCTGGCGTTCCTAAATGGCTGCGTAACAAATGATCTAATGAAGATTTCGGACGGTCAGGCCCAGTACAACTTACTCTGCGATGATGCAACCGGTGGCGTGATTGATGACTTAATTGTCTACCGACGTAGCAGCGAAAATTTATTCTTGATTCCGAATGCAGCTAATACAACTGAAGTGGTTGCGCGGTTGAAGCGCGCGATTACCGGCAGCATCGTTATTAATAATCTCCATGAAGAGTACGGAGTATTTGCGCTACAAGGGCCGCTTGCCAAAGATGTGCTGAAAGCGTTAAAAATCGAAATCAATCTGGACTATATGTCTTTCACCGGAGCTGAGATTGCCGGAAAAGAGATAATAATCTGCCGCACTGGCTACACCGGTGAACTTGGATTTGAAATTCTCCCGAAATGGGAGGATGCGAGATTAGTTTGGGATGAATTGGTTAGCGCGGTGCTAAATTCTGGTGGATTAGTTGCCGGCTTGGGCGCGCGAGACACTCTTAGAACTGAGATGGGATACCCGCTACACGGCCACGAACTATCTCTTGCTATCTCACCCGTTCAAGCGAGCGCGAGTTGGGCAGTAGCGTGGCGGAAGGAGAATTTCTGGGGAAAAAACATTCTTGTAAAAGAGCGTGAAAGCGGAACTGCGCAAATTTTGCGCGGTTTGATACTTCTAGATCGAGGTATTCCAAGAGCAGGAATGGAACTCTTTAAAGGGGAAATTCGCGTTGGTATAACTACTAGCGGAACTTTCTCGCCGACGCTAAAACAAGGCATCGCACTAGCGCTAATTTCGAAGGAGATTCAACCTGACGAGGAAATCAGCGTTGATATTAGAGGGAAAAAAGTGGGGGCTAAAGTTGTTAAGCCACCTTTTCTACCGGCCCGAGTTCGTTAGTTACTCGCCAATCAGAAACAGAATCTAATCGGTATTTCGCCCTCTTAAGGGCTGTAAGAACTGGCTTAGCGGTCATGAAAATTAGTGATGCGGTGATGATTGCTCTTGGAATATCCCACGAGAGGGCCGTTGCGAAGTGGAAAGTTAGGAATCTTCCAAAATTCTCAGCAACTCCTGCGCCGGGAATATAGGAGAGTTGAGTGTCGCTTCCAAGTAGCCATGGCCATAACTGAAGATCCATTAGCGTTCCAAAAAAGAGCGCCGCGAAAATTCCATACGCCATAAGAGCTACTCGCTCTATTCGCTGCGAGAGATTCTTGGGAATTATTGCTACTCCCGCAGCAATCCAACCTGCAGCGAGCGCTTGGAACGGTAGCCAAGGTCCGATCCCGCCCGTTATTAATGAGCTAACCAGAATTGCCAGTAGGGCGATGATAAAACCAACCTGTGAACCAAGTGCGCGGGCTGCAAGAATTATGAGGAACCACATTGGCTCAATTCCTACTGCACCCGCACCTAAAAGTCGAAGGGCTGAGATGAGTGCTACGAGAACAGCCACTATCGCCACTATCTTGCTATCCAATAACTTTGCATTAATTTGGAGCGTAATTATCACTAGGCAAAGAGTTCCAAAGAGCGCCGCGAGCCAAGTAGCCTGATTTAACGAAGCGAGTCCAAGCGATTCGGTATTTAGGAATAATGGCCAGGTAAAGATGAACAACCCGAATAGATTTATAGTGGTGAATAAACTAGTTGCAGCCAATTTCATTGACGGTCCATGGCTCTTCTGACATCCGAGACTGTCAGCACGCCTTTATCGGGAAGGGCTTTGGCAACTTGTGGTGCGAAAGCCGGTGATGCGGTAAGTGAAGTTGCCGTTGAATCATCAGAGATTAATTCACCATCAGCTATGAAAAGTACTCGCTCTGCAAGCTCAGCAACTAACTCGACATCATGCGTTGCAAGCAATATTGCTCTATCTTGAGCGGCAATCTCTTTTAACATCTTCACTAGCTTGCGCTTTGCCTCGTAATCAAAGCCTCGAGTTGGTTCATCAAGAACTATGGCGCGTGGATTTCCGGAAAGAAGAACACTTAGAGCTAGGGCGAGTTTCTGTCCCTCAGAAAGGTCACGGGGATGAATAGATTGGGGAATTGGCCCAACCATGTCTGTGAGGATTTCAAAAGTTTTTCCCGAGGTCACTCCGTTATCAATGTCAGCCTGCTTGCACTCGTCGCCCACAGTGGTTTCAATTAATAGGTCACCCGGTTCTTGAGGTACGTAGCCAATCGCGCTAATCAGTTCCTTTGATGTAAAAGTGCGGGGATCCCTACCCAGAACTTTCACCGTACCTGAAATGACTGGTGATAGCCCCACTAGGGACTTAAGAAGCGTTGACTTTCCAGCGCCATTTCGACCCATTAGAGCGACAATCTCACCGGATTTAATCTCTAAAGAAATTTCACGAAGGGCGTAGTTTGAACTCTCCTCTTTGTACGAACAATTTAGGCCACGAATCTCTATTAAGCCTTCGCCTCTCTGTTTCTTTGCAGTTCTCTTTAGGTCAGGGATTTCAACCGAAGAACGTCGGAATTCTCGGATCGTTAGCGGTAACTCTTCAAATCCAGTAACGCGAGCCAACTCAACGAGTGGTGGAGCAATAGGAGAAGAGAGCAGGATTTCTCTCGTTTCGCCGAGCTGAACGTCTCCGCTACCGTTAATTAGGAGTATTCGATCAACAAATTGAATAACTCGCTCCAACCGGTGCTCAGCGATTATGACTGTTAGCCCCAAGTCGTTCACCAATCGATGCAGAATTGATAGGACTTCTTCCGCGGCAATGGGATCAAGAGCGCTAGTGGGTTCATCCAATAAGAGGACTTTTGGTTGAGTAACTAGCGCGGCAGCAATCGCAACGCGTTGCTGTTCGCCACCGCTAAGAGTTGAGATATTGCGATCACGTAGCGGTGCTAGAGCGAGTAAATCTAGAACCTCTTCCACGCGCTTTCGCATTACCTCTACTGGGATGCCAAGCGTCTCCATCGTGAATGCGATCTCATCTTCAACGATTTCGCAGACAAAGCCATTTGCGGGATTTTGCGGAACAACTCCCACAAGATCAGAGAGCTCACCTGGCCGCAGCATTCTTGTGGACCTTCCAGCTACCTCTATTTCGCCACTTAGGATTCCACCAGTGTGATGGGGGACCAGTCCATTCATTAGCCGCAAGATGCTGCTTTTTCCTATACCTGTCTGTCCTATTACTAGAACAAACTCACCCTCATTTAATTTGAAGCTTAGATTCTCAATAATGGTCTGTTCGGAGTTCGGATAAATAAGTGAGACGTTTTTGAACTCAATCATCGCAACACCACCGGTGCGAGCGTCGAGAGAAAGAGCACTAGCGCTACTAGAAGAACGCTTATAGAGAGACTTGGTAGAAGAGTTGCCACATAAATCGCGGGCAAAAGCGCGACTGTCTCGACACCTCGCCAGCTTTCTGCTTTATAGCGAGTAGTTGTTCGCATAATTCCATAACCGCGCGCTTCTAATGAGGCGGCAAGGTCTAGCGAACGGGACATGGTCTCTTCCAATACCGGAGTACCTATTCGCCGCCAACTTCTAAAGCCACGGGCTGCTTGTCCGCGAAGAAATTGAGCTTGCTTAACTCTCGAAACGCTTTCGGCGAATTGGGGCGTCAATCTTGTTGCTAAGGCAGCTGCGACTCCCACTCCATAGAGTCGCTGAGGAATTACCTTCAATAGCTTGGTTGGTGTTGTTAATGAGTTTGCAGCACCGAAAATCAAGATGAGGGCAGCGAAGATCAGCGATTCATTTAGCGCTCCGGTAAGACGCTGGCTCGTCACTTCTCCACCTACTCTGATTCCAACTAGAAACTCGGGAAGTTGAACTTGGGGAATAGTGAAGAGAGTCTTACCTGGCATTGGAACGCCGATTAAGATTGCAAAAGTAATCCGGATACAAATGGCGAGAATCGCAAGTCGAACGGCCAGGCGGAATGCATCTAAGCGAAGTGAACTTTTTGGCACGATTTGAACTAGTACTAGAACTGCAAGGATCGCAGCGCTAGAGAAAAGAGCATCACCCAGCCTGATTACAGATGTGGCCAACAGAGTGGCCCAAATCCAAAAAAAGGCAGGGTGAATCTGCAATTTTCTAGCTCTTCTTCCGGCGACGAACCGCAACTAGGCCTACGAGGAGCGCAACTACAGCAAGGGCTAGTAAAGCTGGCGAGTTTCCGGAACTCGATTCAGTATCGCTAACCGGGGCAATATCGTTAATCGGCGCAGTCAAGATATCCATATCAATTTCGGCGCCACACTCTTGCGCAGGATAACCGGCGATTCCACAGATTAATCCTGAATCGGCGGCCCGAACATCTAAGACCGCCTCAAGGACGTCAAGACCGACAGAACCCTGTGGAACAACAACGCAATCTGAGAAGAATTCGCGTGGTGTCTCTCCGGCCGGAGCGATCTCTCCAACGCCAAAATCAACAACAAGGCCAACTCGGACTTTTCCAGAAACTTCTGAAGTCTGCCCGCATAGTTCTGCGAAGTCCGGATCCATCATCGGGGATGTCGCGGGAATATCTGCGGCGCTGGCGGTAAAGGTCCATCCCTCAACATCGCCATCTTTAACTTCAATTGATGGGCCTGTCATCGCGGGTGTCCATGAAGTTGCGCCGGATGGTGCTTGGAAGTAACCCCAATATCTGTAGCCAGTTTCAGCGTAAGCATGTGGAGCGGAGAGCGATATAAAAATCAGAATCGATAAGAACTTCTTAAACATGTGAACCTTTCAAAATGAAAGAGCGCTCACGATGGCGAAAAAAAATCTCCGCCCCGCAAACCTCGACGGGTGGTCAATTAAGTATCGATGTATTGGTAATCCGACTTACGTCAAGAGACGTTCACGGTTGCGGGTCAGCGTCGGATTTGCACCGACTTCCCCAAGCACATCGACTATTTAGTTGTGGGCGAAATAAACCACCATTCGACCAGGCAAGCAAGCAGGCGCTACGCTTCTAATCATGGAATATAGAAGACTCGGCAGCTCGGGAATGTATGTAAGCGAGATAACCTATGGAAACTGGATTACCCATGGGTCCCAGGTTGAGCAGGACTCGGCGATCAAGTGCGTCCGGGCGGCTCTTGATAATGGAATAACAACTTTTGATACCGCCGATGTATATGCCGGTACTCGAGCGGAGACGGTTTTAGGCAAGGCCCTTAAGGGGGTAAAACGCGAATCTTATGAACTACTAACGAAGGTTTACTGGCCAACCGGTACTGGGAAAAATGACCGAGGACTATCGCGAAAGCACATTATCGAATCAGTAAATGCCTCGCTTAAGAGACTTCAAACCGATCACATCGATCTCTACCAAATGCATCGCTTTGATTTCGAAACGCCGCTGGAAGAGAGTTTAAGCGCCTTTGACGACCTAATCCGACAAGGCAAAGTTTTTTATATCGGATTTTCGGAGTGGACTTCTGAACAGATACAGGCCGCGTTGAAGATTCAAGATGCGCGTGGCTACACAAGATTTGTCTCAAGCCAACCTCAATATTCAATGCTCTGGCGTGTAATCGAAAGTAATGTCGTTCCAACATGCCAAGCAAATGGCATCGGCCAGATCGTATGGTCACCAATCGCGCAAGGCGCCCTTACTGGAAAATACTTACCGGGCAAGAAGCCGCCAGCCGGTTCACGAGCGACCGATAAAAAAGGTGGCGCAAATATGATCTCGCGATGGATGCGCGATGAAGTTTTGAGTGCGGTTCAAAATCTCAAGCCGATTGCTGACGCAAATGGATTGACGCTCGCACAGCTCGCAGTCGCGTGGGTACTTCAGAATCCAAATGTTTCTAGCGCTATCATCGGCGCGACCAAGCCATCACAGATAAAAGAAAATGTTAAAGCAGCCGGAATAAAGCTTGATACTGAGACGATGAAAGCGATTGATCGAGCTCTTGGCGCCCTCCCAGAGAGAGATCCAAGTAAGACGGTTTCCCCGAATCCACGCGCTTAATCAGACTAAATCTTGGCGCCGCGCTTTACCTTTGGCGATGGCGCGCGCAACTTTCTAATCTGAGTTGAACGAAGCCAGCCATACATCCCAAGTCCCTTTACGCTCTCCCCGGGATAGCGGTTGGCGACTTCGCGCTTGATCTTCCGACTTAAGAAAATTCCATCGACAATCGAAAAAGCAAGCACTGAGTACATCAAAACAATCGCAGCAAGTTGTACTTGCAGCACTGGGACCACAGTCATAAAAAGCACTAGAACGATGACGGGGAGGAAGTACTCGCCGATCGATCTACGCGCATCAACATAATCTCTTACAAATTTACGGATCGGCCCGCGATCGCGAAGGGGTAGGGCGTTCTCATCTCCGCGCATATATGCCTCGCGCTGCGCCGCGCGTGATAACCGTGCCTGTTGCTTCTGCAACGACCTTTTTTATCGGACATGAGCCTTAAGGTAGAGCGAGCATTCGCTCCAGCGCAACTTTTGAATCGCGGGCAATCCCATCGGCCACTTTTATCTGATTAACCACTTTGCCAGCAGCTAGTGATTCCATAGCCCAAACCAGGTGAGGTAGGTCAATTCGATTCATAGTTGAGCAATAACAGATGGTTTTGTCGAGAAAGAGGATTTTCTTATCGGGATTCGATGCTGCTAGACGCTTGACTAGGTTTAATTCAGTACCAACCGCCCAGATAGAGCTGGCAGGAGAGTTGGCTACTGTTTTGATAATCATTTCGGTGCTACCAACTACATCCGCACTCTTTACAACATCGTATTGGCACTCTGGATGAACTAGGACTTGAACCCCGGGGACCTTTGCCCTTACTTCTTCCACATTGGCAAGGGAAAAGCGGCCATGAACCGAACAGTGTCCGCGCCAAAGAATCACCTTGGCAGCCTTGATCTCCAATTCCGTTAATCCACCTTGAGGTTTCCAAGGATTCCAAAGGACGCACTCTTCAAGTTTTAGTCCTAATTTCAAAACTGCGGTATTTCTTCCTAGATGTTGGTCGGGCAGGAAGAGCACTTTCTCTCCCTGTTCGAAAGCCCAACGCATCGCTCGTTCTGCATTTGATGAAGTACAAATTGCACCACCATTCGCGCCCGTAAATGCCTTGATAGCTGCAGATGAATTCATGTAAGTGATTGGGATAGTTCCTTTGGTAGCGCCAAGCTTTTCGAGTGATTTCCAAGCCTCATCAACTTGATTAGCGGCAGCCATATCTGCCATAGAACAACCCGCTGCTAAATCTGGGAGTATCACTTTCTGGGCGGAAGAAGTAAGGATGTCGGCGCTCTCTGCCATGAAATGAACTCCGCAGAAAATTATGAATTCTGCTTCTCGCCGTTCTGCTGCGGCTTGCGCCAACTTAAATGAATCTCCAGTTATATCTGCGAATCGAATTACTTCGTCACGTTGGTAGTGGTGGCCCAAGACCATTGCTCTATCGCCGAGGTCTTTACGGGCTTTTTCAGCGCGTTCGACTAGATCGGGCGCGCTCGACGGCGGTAGTTCTCCAGTACACGAGACTCCGCGCTCACTTGATAAATCTGAGCCGTTGCCGAGAAGAAGAAGCTCGCCAAATCCGCTGCTGCCAGTCACGCTCCCCGTGCTACTCATTGCGACATTATCTCCCTAATGAGAGTAAAGTTCTCCCCAGTGAATCACTAGCTAAATGGAGAGTAAAAATGAGCACAGAAACAGCGGGCGCTAAGACTGATGTAGGTATTGTCCTAACACCGGTTGCTGCCGAGAAAGTCGCTTCACTTTTGGCTCAAGAAGGTCGCGACGACTTACGCCTTCGCGTCGCCGTGCAACCTGGAGGTTGTTCTGGACTTCGCTACCAACTCTATTTTGATGATCGCTCTCTTGATGGCGATAGCGTTGCTGAGTATGGATCTGTAAAGGTCGTAACCGACAAGATGAGCACCCCTTATTTGATGGGCGCAACAATCGATTTCGTGGACACAATCCAGAAGCAGGGTTTCACAATTGATAACCCAAACGCCCAAGGATCCTGTGCTTGCGGCGATTCCTTTAATTAATCGGCCCTAAAGCGCTCAATCTCTTCTCTAAGTCCGCCGACTAGTTGATTTAGATCAGCGACCGAATGGCTCGCTCTAAGCGTTATACGAAGATGTCCGGAGTCACCAAAACCCATAGCTTCCAATACATGACTTGGCGATAAAGCGCCTGCTCCACAGGCAGAGCCAGCGTCAATCAAGATTTGGCGTTTTTCCATTGCGCGGAGAATCTCTTCTGCCACAACGCCTCTAGCAACGATGGCAAGGCTGCGGGGATTTGTACTAGTTGAATCTCCAACAATCTCAACCTCATCGATCTCACTCTTTATCTGGGCACGAAGAGCGCTATTCAATTCCTGCAAGTGGGCCAAGCTCTTCGTTTCATCTTTGCGCTGTGCTTCGAGTGCGATAGCAGTGATTAGGAGTAGAGGTTTTGAGTAGGCGCCAAATAAGCGACGCTTATCAATTGGCGGAATGGGGGAGCGCCAATTTGAATCAGGATTGATAGCAAGAATTGCCAAGCCCTCTGGACCGCCAAAGATTCTCGGATCCCAGAGCGCAACGCCATAATCATTTGGTCGCTGACTTGGGCTAATGGCTGCAGTCATGTCGGCAACTAGCATGGAATTTTTAGGAAGTGAAATCCCTATCTCTTTCTGCACTACTCCGGTCTCGCGATTTGCAGCTTGCCAAAAAACTACAACTGGTTGCTTGGCTGAGATGGAATCATGGAGCGCGGATTCATAGGGCAAATTCCCTGACTTGTCCGTCGTAAGAGTGATAGTGCGATTTCCTGCCTGAGCGAATTCGCGACCGAAGGCGTGCACAACTTGTCTATCGGTTACTCCATGAATAAAGCTCCCCGAGAAGTTCTTAAGTGCACCAGAAATGGCGGCCCAGTAAGCAAATCCCAACTCACCAACAAATTCAAGGTTTTCAGCAGGAACTTTCAGATTGGCTGCAATGCTCTCGCGAGCCTCATGAAGAAGCTGGCGAAGTTGAGCCGATCGATGATGGAGCTTCTGCGGATCTAGGGAGGCGCTTTCAAAAGCCTTTGCTAGTGAGTGTTGTGCACTGTCGGAGAGCCCATCCGTGCTTTGAAAATCCAAAGGTGCACTACCGCCAGCCGAAGAAGTGCTGGCGCCATGCGCTGTGATGGGAGACACCCTTGGAACGCTACCGCCATCTCGGCTCGTGCGCGAGCGCCGACTATCCTTAACCCGTGCGTATTTCAGCATCCAGGGCGCGCCTAAAACAGCTAAAGGCGCTAGTCGCTCTACCAGCTTTGGGCCTCTTAAGTGGATGCTCATCTGAAGAGCTAACTGGAATCGGTTTCAACGAGAACACCTCGAGCGTTAATCAGGATTCATTTGGACTCTGGCAAGGCGCCTGGTTAGCGGCCGCCATTGTTGGTGCTTTTACTCTGATTCTCATTCTCTGGCCCGCAATCTTTCACCGGAAAAAAGATGAGAAATTCCCACCACAATTTCAGTACAACATCCCCGCCGAGATTGCATACACCGTAATCCCTTTTGTGATCATCGCGGTGCTCTTTGGCTATACCGCTCGCGCACAGAATGAGATAACCGCTGTATCGCCTGCAACTGCCACAAATGTCCATGATGTAACTGTCAATGCAATTCAATGGTCATGGCAATTCACTTACAAAGAGGCTGGACCTGGAACAACAGTTACAGGAACTCCAGCACAGCCACCCACTCTCTATTTGCCACAAGGCGAACCAGTTCGCTTCAAAATTACCGCTTCTGACGTTGTTCACGGATTCTGGATTCCAGCATTCATGATCCAGATTCAGAACATCCCGGGAGTAGAAAATCAAATCGAGTTCACTGCTAATGAACTCGGAGAATTTCCAGGAAGATGCAACATTCTCTGTGGTCGCCAGCACGCGCAGATGCTCTTTAATGTAAAGGTAGTGACTCCGGCTGAATATGACACTTACATTCAATCGCTAAAGGTGGGTGCAACCTCATGACCACGTATGCAACTCGCCCAGCTGAGCCAATCGCTCCTAAGCCAAGTAAGCCACTAACTAAAGGGCAATTAGCAGTAAAGCTTTTAACCACAACTGATCACAAAGTTATCGGTTACATGTACTTGGTAACTTCGTTCTTCTGGTTCCTTATTGGCGGAATTCTCGCCCTCGCTATTCGCGCTGAATTGGCTCAACCTGGCCTGCAATACATGAGCTCTGAGCAGTACAACCAAGTATTCACAATGCACGGAACCATCATGCTTCTTATGTTTGCAACGCCACTTTTCGTAGGGTTTGCAAATGTAATCATGCCGCTACAAATCGGTGCAGCAGATGTGGCATTCCCACGTATGAACATGCTCTCTTATTGGTTGTATTTCTTTGGAAGCATCATGGCTACTGCAGGTTTCTTGACGCCAGGAGGAGCAGCTTCATTCGGATGGACTGCTTATGCGCCGCTCTCAAACCACATTTATTCGCCCGGAATCGGCGCAGATCTCTGGATCGTAGGTCTTGCTGTTAGCGGATTAGGAACGATTCTTGGTGGCGTTAACTTTGTAACGACCATCTTCACAATGCGCGCTCCCGGAATGACTATGTTCCGCATGTCAATCTTTAGCTGGAACACGCTACTTACCGCGATCCTCATTCTCATAGCCTTCCCACCATTAGCAGCCGCCCTCTTAGCACTTGAGTCGGATCGCTTATTTGGATCACATATTTTTGATCCCGCGAATGGTGGCGCGATGCTCTGGCAACATATTTTCTGGTTCTTCGGCCACCCTGAGGTTTACATCTTGGCTCTGCCGTTCTTCGGAATCGTTACGGAGATCCTCCCAGTCTTTAGCCGCAAGCCAATCTTTGGCTATAAAGGCTTAATCGCAGCAACAATCGCTATCGCTGCGCTCTCAGTCGCTGTCTGGGCGCACCATATGTACGCAAGCGGCCAGGTAGATCTCGCATTCTTCTCATTTATGACCTTCTTGATTGCCGTCCCAACGGGAGTGAAGTTCTTCAATTGGATTGGCACTATGTGGAAAGGCTCTCTTACCTTTGAAACCCCAATGATGTGGGCGATGGGTTTCTTGATTACATTTCTTCTGGGTGGCTTAACTGGAGTAATACTCGCCAGCCCACCGCTTGATTTCGCGGTCTCGGCCTCCTACTTCGTAGTTGCTCATTTCCACTACGTCCTATTTGGAACGGTTGTATTTGCAATGTTCGGTGGCTTCTATTTCTGGTGGCCAAAGATGACGGGGCGAATGCTCAACGAAACCTTGGGCAAGATTCACTTCTGGACTCTGTTTATTGGCTTCCACACAACCTTCCTAATCCAGCACTGGTTAGGTATTAAGGGTTTCCCAAGACGATATGCGGATTACCTTGCAACTGATGGCTTTACCTTTATGAATATGGTTTCCACCGTTGGGGCGGCACTCTTGGCGCTATCGATGATTCCATTTGCTATAAATATCTGGATTACAAGAAATGCACCAAAGGTAAATACGAATGATCCTTGGGGTTATGGCTCCTCTCTTGAGTGGGCGACATCTTGCCCGCCACCGCGCCACAACTTCCTATCGATGCCACGAATTCGTTCAGAGCGACCAGCTTTTGATCTTCATCACCCAGAGCATGCGGCGATCGAATCCCATAAAAAGGCAGGCGCGCACTAAATGAAGTTTGGATATCGCCTCTTTATCTTTCTCTTTCTCTTCTACGGAGCGCTAACAATTGTCTATTGGCAGATGGCCAATGAACCAGTTGGAATTACCGCTCTAGCCCTGAGCGCAGGACTTGCCTTGATAATTGGATATTACTTCTGGTTCATTAATCGTAGGACTGGTGGTGTTCTACCTGAAGATAATCTTCAAGGCGAGATATCTGATGGAGCTGGCGAACTGGGATTCTTTAGTCCGGGCTCGTGGTGGCCGCTTCCGGTTGCCGTATCAGCAACCGCTGCTGGGCTTGGCCTGATTATCGGCTGGTGGTTAACGCTTATTGCGGTAGGAGCGCTGCTTATCTCAGTTCTTGGTTTCGTCCTTGAGTACGAGCGCCCTAGTAATTCACCTCATCATTGATTAGATTCGCTTCATGAGTGAAATTCGAAGTGAAATCCTAAATACTGGAATAGCAGAACTTAAGTCTGCTCGGATAGTTATAAATGCTCCAGCTGCGAAGATCTTCGACATCATCGCTCGCCCTGCTCTTCATCCAAAGATAGATGGCACAAATAGCGTTAAGAGCGTCAATTGGGGACCCGATCGATTATCCCTCGAGGCCAAATTTGGTATGAGAATGAAGATAGGCATCCGATACAAGATCACCAACATCGTTGTTGAATTTCAAGATAACCAACTGATTGCCTGGCGCCACCTTGGCCGCTGGGTCTGGCGCTATGAGTTAAGGGAGCTATCTTCCAACCAGACTGAAGTCACCGAGAGCTTCGATGGGCGACCATCGCCTCTTCAATGGTGGCTCAAAGCCAGAGGGTCATATTCCTATGTTGAAAAGGCCCTTGCAAAAACTCTTGTGCGCTTAAAGAAATACGCCGAGAACGGCAATTAGTGGTGACCCTCTTCTAGCTCCAACATCTCCTTCTTCGTTGGCTTTGCAATCTGCTCTTGGCTGGCCTGTGACATTCGGGCGCGTAACTTGCCCTTGAGCCCTTGTGGATTGGCAACGCCATTTCTATCAGCATCCCCGATATCTAAAGCGGGAAGCTGCTCATGAGCAGTTAAGAGATAAGCCTTTTCTGGGGAGAGCGGCTCGTGAACTTCGATGAACTCACCATGAGGCAACATGACTAACCTGCCGGTCTCGCGACCATGGAGAACCTTCTCGCGATCGGCTCGTTGTAGCGATAGACAAATTCGTTTGGTAATAACAAAGGCGAGTGGGGGAAGCGCGATCAATCCGATTCTTGAGAACCACATAATCTGGTTGATCGATAGATCAAAATGAGTGGCTAGTAGGTCGTTTCCACCGTTGATTAGAGAAACCAATGTGAAGGTGAGCGACATGGCACCAATTGCGGTGCGATTTGGATTATTCCTTGGGCGATCTAAAAGGTGATGTTCTCTCTTGTCGCCCGTCATCCATTGTTCTATAAAGGGATAGAAAGCCATCAAAGTAAAGATGATTCCGGGAATTATCAGACCAGGTATCAAAATATTCCACGATATCGTCACTCCAAATGCGTGAGTTTCGATTGGGGGAGCTGCACGGACTAGCCCATCAAGCCACCCCATGTACCAATCTGGTTGTGAACCAGCTCCGATTTGGCCCGGATTATATGGACCATAAATCCAGATCGGATTTATCTGGGCGACGGCACCAAGAAAGGCAGTCACACCGAAGACGATAAAGAAGAAGCCACCCGCTTTTGCCATATACACCGGCATTAACGGATAACCGACCACATTCTTTTCAGTTCGACCAGGACCTGGATATTGAGTGTGCTTCTGGTACCAGACCAACATTAGATGCGCGGTTATCAGTGCCAGCATGATTCCAGGGATTAGCAGAATATGTACTGCGTAAATGCGTTGGATAAACATCTCGCCCGGGAATGCGCCGCCGAAAATAAAGTAGGAGAGGTAAGAGCCAACGACCGGAATTGCTTGGATGATTGCTTCAGCGATACGAATTCCAGTTCCAGAAAGAAGGTCATCTGG
>RGJX01000023.1 GCA_010023045.1 Actinomycetota bacterium
ATATTTATTAATTTCCAGAATGTCGCAACCACGGCGCGAAAGAAACCGCCATTTGGAATTGGGCAAATCGGAAAGTCGTTTAGAAATGAGATTACTCCAGGAAACTTCATCTTTAGAACTCGCGAATTCGAACAGATGGAGATGGAGTTCTTTGTTGTACCGGGAACTGATGAAGAGTGGCATCAAACTTGGATAGATACCAGACTTGCTTGGTATAAGAATCTAGGAATCAACCCTGAACGCTTAAGACTATTCGAGCATCCAAAAGAGAAGTTATCTCACTACTCGAAGCGAACCGTTGATATCGAGTATAAATTCGAATTCACTGGAACTGAGTGGGGCGAGCTAGAAGGTATTGCGAATAGGACTGATTTTGACTTGAAGGCGCATTCTGAGAAGTCCGGTAAGGATTTGACTTGGTTTGATCAGGAGTCGAATGAGCGCTGGTATCCCTATGTTATTGAGCCTGCAGCAGGCGTAGATCGCTGCACTTTGACCTTCATGATGGATGCTTACACCGAAGACGAGGCTCCAAATTCGAAGGGCGAGATGGAGAAGCGAACCGTTTTGAAGCTCGATCATCGCCTTGCTCCGATAAAGGTGGCGGTCTTGCCGCTATCGCGAAATGCAGATCTTTCACCTAAGGCGAGAGATTTGGCAGCAAAGTTACGTAAGAACTGGAGCGTTGATTTTGATGATGCCGGAGCTATTGGCCGCCGTTATCGCCGCCAAGACGAAATTGGAACTCCTTTCTGCATAACAATTGATTTTGACTCGCTCAACGATCAAGCAGTAACTATCCGAGAACGTGATTCGATGAAGCAAGAACGAATCGGAATCGATCAGGTAGAGGCATGGTTAGCGCCACGTCTACTGGGTTGTTAAGAGTCCCACCGTTACATCTACCGATAAAGGATGGCGGTCTTAATCTAACAACTCCGGTAGTACTTGCTCCAATGGCAGGTATCACCAATGCCGCTTTCCGACTCTTATGTCGCGAACAAGGCGCTGGTTTGTTTGTATCTGAAATGGTCACTGCCCGCGCGCTAGTTGAGCGCAATGAAGAGACGCTTCGCATGATTGTTCCAGGCGAAGGTGAGACACCGCGTTCAGTCCAACTTTATGCAACTGAACCCAATGATCTTGCGAGAGCAGTCGAGATGATTGGAAAAGAGAATTTAGCCGATCACATCGATTTGAATTTTGGCTGCCCAGTTCCCAAGGTAACTAGAAAGGGCGGCGGAGCGGCGCTGCCATATAAGCGAAGATTGTTTGCAGAGTTAGTGAAGGCTGCTGTCGATAATGCCGCTAAATATAAGATCCCGGTGACTGTAAAGATGCGCGTTGGTATCGATAGCGCTCACGAAACTTATCTTGATGCCGGAATGATTGCAGCAGAACTTGGCGTTGCGTGGGTTGCCTTACATGCAAGGACTGCCGAGCAGTTCTATGAAGGAAAATCTGATTGGAGCAAAATTGCCAATTTAGTTGAGCATTTGAAGCCTACCGAGGTGCCAGTCCTTGGAAATGGCGATATCTGGTCGGGTAACGATGGCGTGCGGATGATGGAAGAGACAGGCTGCGCTGGAGTGGTCGTAGGTCGTGGCTGCTTGGGCCGACCATGGCTTTTTGCGGATTTAGTTCGGGCATTTAATGGCGAGGGCGAGCGACCCCTACCAACTCTCTTTCAAGTTCGGGAGGTCATGTGGCGTCATGCCCAACTCTTAGTTAAATATTTCGAAAGCGAGGAACGTGCCTGTCGCGATCTTCGCAAACACATGGCTTGGTATTTGAAGGGTTTTAGAGTTGAAGGAGAAATTCGCCCGAAGTTGGGAATGGTGGCATCTCTTAATGAACTTCGATCACTCCTTGATCAACTTGTAGAGCAGCCATATCCCGAAGAAGTGGGTGATTCACCACGCGGCCGCAGATCTCATGGAAGAGCGGTCTCGCTTCCGCAAGGTTGGCTAGATGATCCAGAGGAATTGGTGAGTGTGGATGGAAGAGATTCTGGCTCCGGTGGTTGATGTTTCTCTTTAAGTGGTTCTTCAAATTTCTAACTTTTTTGATTGTCTTGCTACTTGCGATTCCAACTATCGCACTCGCTAGAACTTGGTACACCGCAAATAATGAAACCATTCGAAAAGCAGATGCGATTGTTGTGTTGGGAGCGGCACAGCTCGATGGACGCCCCGGAAAAGTTCTAGAAGCAAGGCTAAAAGAGGTTGTACGCATCTACGAAAAAGACTTTGCCTCCCAAGTTTTCACGTTGGGTGCGGGTGCTCCGGGAGATAGATTTACCGAAGCTGGCACTTCTAGGGCATGGTTAGCTCAAAACGGAATTCCTTGGCGCTCCATGACGGCAATAAAGATCGGACGAGATACCTACACAAGTATCGAAGGGTTAGCCTCTAATGTGGATAAGAAGCGGTTTAACTCAATCATCATTGTCACAGATCCTTATCATTGCTTTAGATCGATAACGATGGCAAAAGATTTTGGATTTGATGCGAGTTGTTCTCCCGTTAGAACTGGGATTGCCAGCCTCGACAAAGTCAGTTTCCGCTATTTGCTACGGGAGACTGGGGCATATCTCGCTTACATCACCTTAGGCCGGCGGGGAATTCACATTAGCGACCATGTCGCGTGGAAACTGTAGCCTTACGAACTATGGCGCTTCGTGAAGCTAAGGAGCACTCGGGATATTCCACATCTGATCGCGAGCGTTTCTTGGATGAACCAGCAAAACGTAAAGGTCGAACTGAATTCGCACGTGATAGAGCGCGAATCATCCATTCATTTGCACTTCGAAGGTTGGCTGCAAAAACACAAGTTGCTGTTCCGTGGGCGAGTGACTTCCCACGCACGCGCCTCTCCCATTCTTTGGAATGCGCCCAAGTTGGTCGTGAGTTAGGTGCTGCGCTCGGCGCTGATCCAGATTTAATGGAAGGTGCTTGTTTAGCCCATGACTTAGGACATCCTCCATTTGGGCACAATGGTGAATTAGCGTTGGCAAAATTGGCTGAGCCTTGTGGTGGTTTTGAAGGTAATGCCCAGAGTTTTCGATTACTAACTCGGATCGAGGCAAAGACTGTAGATGAGAGTGGCTTATCGGTCGGTTTAAATTTAACTCGTGCAAGTTTGGATGCGGCGACAAAGTATCCATGGAGTTCCCTTGAGAATTCGAAGAAGTTTGGTGTTTATAGAGATGATGAAGAGATATTTAATTGGATGCGTGAAGGCGCTCCCGAGCAGCGCTCTGCCATGGAAGCCCAGATCATGGATTGGTCTGATGATGTGGCTTACTCAGTCCACGACCTTGAAGATGCGCTGGTAACTGGACACATAAAACTTGAGGGACTTCGAAGCGATCTTCCTAATTTATTCCAAGTCGCTAAGTCAGAATATTTGGGTGACTTGACGGAAGCGGAAGCGCGCGAAGCGCTTGACTCGCTACAAGCACTTTCCTGTTGGCCGAAAGAGTTTGATCGGAGCCATCGCCAACTCGCTCTTCTAAAGGATTTAACTAGCCAATTGATTGGAAGATTTGCGCTGGCTGCTGAGCGCGAAACTCGGGCGCACTACGGTGATGGGGAATTGACTCGATATTCGGCAAATCTTCTTGTCCCACGTCAGCAAAGAGTTGAAGTCGCGCTTCTAAAAGCGATGCCGGGTTTCTACATTATTCGAGCGGAGAAATCCCAAGACCTCTACCAACGTCAGCGCGAGTTACTTGGTGAGTTAGTTGATGCAGTTTTAGAGCGTGCTCCTGGTTCCCTTGAATCATTCTTCTTGCAAGAGTGGTATCGATCGACCACAGATTCCGAACGGTTACGTGTTGTTATTGATCAAGTAGCTTCTTTGACTGACCCTGGCGCATATGCGCTTCATCAGGAGTTAACTGGAAAAAAGCGATAGGCATAGGATTCGGTTATGTCCGGGCGGATAAAAGATAGCGATGTTGCTTATGTTCGCGATCGCTCACCCATCGATGAAGTCGTCGGGGAGTACGTCCAACTAAAGAACGCTGGCGGAGGCCAGAAAAAGGGCTTGTGTCCATTTCATGATGAGAAGACTCCTTCTTTTCACGTTACCCCAAGCAAGGGTTTCTTTCATTGTTTTGGTTGCCAATCAGGTGGAGATGTAATCGCCTTTGTGATGAAGATTGACCACCTTACCTTTACTGAAGTAGTTGAGAAGTTGGCTGAGCGAATCGGATACCAACTCTCCTACGAGGCCGGAAGTGCTGGATCTGCCCCAACCGGTAAGCGTTCGCGATTAGTTGCAGCAAATGCCGCGGCTGCTCGTTTCTACCAAGAACAATTGAAATCGCCAGAAGCTTTGTTAGGAAGAGATTTTCTTGAAAAGCGTGGCTTTGATGGTGAATCACTTCGAAGCTTTGGTGTCGGCTTTGCACCGAAGGAGTGGGATGCGCTAACTAAAGCGCTGCGTTCAGAAGGTTTCACAATTGAAGAGTTAACCCTCGCAGGTTTGATAAAGGAGGGACAGCGAGGTCCGATTGATCGTTTTAGATATCGATTGGTCTGGCCAATTCATGACATAACTGGCGATGTGGTGGGATTTGGAGCTAGAAAGTTAGCGAGCGATGAAGAAGACAATGGTCCTAAGTATCTAAATACCCCAGAAACTCCCATTTATAAGAAGAGCCAACTGCTCTACGGACTAGATCGCGCAAAGAAAGAGATTGCCAAGTCGCGCCAGGTAGTTGTTGTCGAGGGATATACCGATGTGATGGCAGCTCATCTATCCGGGGTGACCACGGCGGTGGCAACTTGTGGAACTGCTTTCGGTGATGACCACATCCGAATTTTGAGGCGATTGCTGATGGATGATGATTCTTTCCGAGGCGAAGTTATATTTACATTTGATGGTGATGCTGCTGGCCAAAAGGCGGCGCTTCGAGCATTTGATGATGACCAGAAGTTTGTTACCCAAACTTTTGTAGCTGTTGAGCCCAATGGCTTAGATCCTTGTGAACTCCGCCAAAAGAGTGGCGATGGTGCAGTTCGGGATTTAATCGCCAGACGAGTACCGCTATTTGAGTTTGCGATAAAGACTGAGATCAAGAAGTTTGATCTAACTACTCCGGAAGGAAGAGTTAGCGCGCTAAATTCAACCGCACCCTTGATTGGCAAGATTAGAGATGCCTCGCTTCGCCCAGAATATGTCCGAACGCTCGCAGGTTGGCTTGGTATGGATGTCGAGGTAGTAACTGCTGCCGTTAAGAAGAGCGCAACGAAAGTGGGGGCTGCGAGAAGCGAAGAAGTTACTAATTCCAATTGGCGACCAGATCCAAATGAGCCAAGACTTGCTCTAGAACGCGAAGTTTTGAAAGTAAGGCTCCAAATGCCAGCACTTGCGCGGCAATGGAGTGAAGTTGAGCCAAATGCATTTTCACATCCAGCTTATGAGAGATTGCGAAATTACATCGATACCCAGAAGAATTTGGAATCAATAGACGTTGCAAAAATAGATGGTGAGGAATTGCGTTCATTTGTGACGGAGTTACTGGTTGAACCGGTTAGAACCCAGGGTGAAATCTCAGATCGTTACGTCTCAAGCATCATGGCGCGTCTAAATGAAGTGGCGCTCTCTCGATCAATCGCAGAAATCAAGTCCTCACTACAACGACTTAATCCAGTTGAGAATGAGAAGGAGTATGGTGAAATTTTCGCCAGATTGGTCGAGATGGAGTCGAAGCGTCGCGCGCTTCGCGAATTGGCGTTCGGAGAAGGCTTGTCGTAGAGTCTGACGGAGTTTTAGCCGATCCCTGATAGCTCAATCGGCAGAGCAGCCGGCTGTTAACCGGCAGGTTCTTGGTTCGAGTCCAAGTCAGGGAGCTTTTCATTTATCATTGGGTGCGGTCGCTTCAGCAATTGGTTTCGCCGGCGGCGACATTAGAGGCTTAGTAGTTCTCTCATCTGAGGGTGGGCGCGGAATAGATGACATCACAGTTGCATTTCCAGGAACAGACCCAGCCGATCTTATAAATGTATTAAATGCAATCGGCGGCGTTGAAGTTCTATCTGTAACGCCTGTTAGTTAATAACTTTCTACCCGAGCTCCATCCCCAGGTAGTGAATCAAAGAATCTCGGGGAACTAAATCCACGTTTCTCAAATGCCTGCTCGATGCCTAGCGCGACTTTGGCAGCATCATCACTTCTTATGAGTGCAATTGCGCTGCCACCAAATCCGCCACCGACCATCCGTGCACCAAGTGCTCCAAGATTTAGAGCGGTGTCAACAGCTAGATCTAATTCTGGGCAAGATACGTTGTAATCATCACGCAGGGATTGATGCGACTTTGTTAAGAGGTCTCCAAAATTAGAGAAATCATCAGCCTCTAGGACCTTTACGGCCTCAAGGACTCTACTTATCTCAGTAACTGCATGGCGTGCGCGCTTGTAATTCACATCGGGCAACCTTGTCCGTGCGGCCTCTAATTCGCCTAATGAGAGATCTCGCATCGCTCTAACGCCAAGTGCTTTAGCGACCGACTCACATTGGGCACGACGCTCGGCATATCCGCCATCTGCAAGCGCATGATGCGCTCTCGTATCGACAATTAGCAGTTTCAAATCATGTGATTCAAAATCTACTTTTATCTGGCGCGTGGATAGGTCACGACAATCCAATAGAAGGGCGTGGCCCGCTCTTCCCATAAGCGAGATTGATTGATCCATGATTCCACAGGGCACTCCAACATATTCATTCTCAGCTCTTTGGGTAATTCGTGCGAGTTCGGTTAAAGATCTTCCCAACTCAAGATGATGGTTAAGTGCGATGGCAACGCTACATTCCAGCGCTGCTGATGATGAGAGCCCTGCTCCAGATGGAACTTCGCTATCGACCAGAATTTCAACGCCGACCTTAATTCCAAGGGCCCAGAGCACACCGAGGATGTATCTACTCCAAACTGGCCCAGTTTGCGTCTTCAACTCGGAAATAGAGCTTTCAAAAATATCTCTCTTATGTTGATTTGTTGCCACTCTAATTCGCTCATCACTTCGAATCCTTAACGCGCAATAAGTTCTAGCTTGAATAGCAAAAGGAAGAACGAAGCCATCGCTGTAATCAATATGTTCACCAATCAGATTCACTCGACCTGGGGCCGAGGAAACTAGATCTGGGTTTAAGCCAAATAGTTTTGCGAAATCCTCGCGGATATTCATTTAGATTCGAACGTCCCGAAGTTGTTGGGCGGACTGTTCAGGCTGAAGATCCATCATGAATGCTCCAAATGCGGATTCGGAACCAGCTAAATACTTTAGTTTTCCAGGGGCGCGCCGAACGCTTGTGATTTGCCAATGTAGACGGAGAACATCGCGACCAATTCGAACCGGCGCTTGATGCCAAGCCGCTATATATGCCATCTTTGTATCAAATACGCCATCAAGTCGTAGTAGAACTTCCTTAGCAATCTCTGGAAAACTTTCGCAGGCATCATCATCTAACGCTGCTAAGTCTGGTACTGGGCGGATAGGTGCGACATGAATCTCAAATGGATATCTAGCTGCATAAGGAACAAAGGCCACCCAATCGGCGCTTCTTGCAACGATTCTTACTTCATCCTTAATTTCTCTTGCGACGAGGTCATCGAGTAGAACGCGACCAGTCTTGTCTCTGTGTTTCTTGGCAACCTCCAACATCTTCTCGGTCCTTGGTGGCAGATATGGATAGGCATAGATCTGTCCGTGAGGATGAGAGAGCGTTACGCCGACCTCTTCGCCGCGATTTTCAAAAGGTGCGATATGTTCAATGTAGGGAAGACTTGATAGCTCAGCAACTCGATCACGCCAGGCCTCTAAAACGGTACGGATTTGGCGATGCGATAAATCCTTAAATGATGCCTCGTAATTCGAAGTAAAACACACAACTTCACACTTGCCGGCGGCAGGAACTGGGGGAGTGTCAAAACCAATCTCCTTAGGCAGATTTATTTCACCATCAGGAGAACGAAGAGATGGAGAGCGATTATCAAATACAACTACTTCATAATCACTCTCGGGAATCTCAGTTAGGAAGCCGGGGCGACTTGGTGCGAGGGGGTTTAATTCTTTTGGAGGAAGGAAAACGCGACCTTGCCGGTGCGCGGCCATGACGACCCACTCGTTATTCAGCGCATCTAAACGCATCTCTCCAATTTGTGGTTGGGTTTCAACCTCGCGTTGGTCGACTGCGTCGCGCGATTGGCCTTGAGTGTCGTAGTAACGGATGGTCCGACCATCCATCAGAAAGCGGTCAGTTCTTACGACCCCAGCGCCTAGTTTCTTGCTCGACATGATGAGCATTACTCTACCGGCATGTCTTCGCGGGCGCACTTATCTAATGGCGGGGTTGATTTCATCGCCGAAGTTGTAGATGGCGCGCTAGTAGTCCGCTATTGGGGTAAGAAAATTGGAAGTCAAATAGCGCAATATTCATTTGAACGCTCGATTCCAAATAGCGACTTCGATTCGATTCAAAATCCCGGAGTCTTACGGGAACATTCGCGCGGTTGGATGGGATATCCCACTCTCTCTGGACATCGATCCGGAAAGGCTTGGTCATCGCACTTTGAAGTAACGGAGTTCAAGTCAGGTAAAGATTTCCTCCTAGTTAAATTTGTTGATCCAGCGATTTCACTTGAGCTAGAGCTGAATTTGAAAATAGATTCAAGCGGAGTAATCCGATTGAACTATTCCTTGTTAAATAAAGGTGATGAGTACGCTCTCAATGAATTGGTTTATTGGTTACCCCTATCTGATAAAGCTCGTGAGAGCCTTGATTTTGCTGGACGCTGGTCAAATGAGCGGAATCCACAGAGAAGAGGAATTGATGTTGGCCGATGGGTCCGTGAATCATTTGAAGGTCGAAGTGGTCATAACTTCACTATCGGTGAGATTGCTCTAACAAAAGAGACTAATTTCGCAACGGGAGAAGCTTGGTCAATCGCGCTGGCTTGGAGTGGCGATGTTCGCTACTGCATTGAAAAGAATTACGAAGGAGCCCAATCAATTGGAGCGAGTGAGATTCTTGCTCCTGGCGAAATTATTCTCGCTAAAGGTGAGAGTTATAAAGCTCCCGAGTTGATTGCGGTCTATTCTGAATCTGGTTTAGATGGGTTAGCCAATCGCTATCACCAACACCTGCGCGCAAGACCTCATCATCCCAAAAAGATGCGCCCAGTAACTCTAAATATGTGGGAGGCCATCTATTTTGACCATAGCGAAGAACGAGTGCGCAAACTCGTCGATGTCGCCGCAAGAGTTGGTGTTGAACGCGTTGTTTTGGATGATGGATGGTTTGGTAAGCGCAGAAACGATCGCCTTGGGTTGGGGGATTGGCAGGTAAGCGAAGAAGTATGGCCAAATGGCCTGCGTCCTATCTCAGACTATGTTGCAAGCAAAGGAATGGAATTTGGTCTCTGGTTCGAAGGGGAGATGCTCAACGCTGATTCGGACGTTTACCGAAATCATCCCGAGTGGATCTTGAGCGAACAAGGTAGAACTCCTCCGACATGGCGCCATCAATTAGTAATTAACCTCGCCAATCCGGATGCCTTCAAATATGTTTTGGATTCAATTAGCAAAGTAATAAGTGAAGCCAATGTTCGATATATAAAGTGGGATCACAATCGCGTTTTAGTTGATGCGGGTTACCTCGGAAAAGCAGCAATTCATAAACAAACCCTTTCTATCTACAAGTTGTTTAAGGAATTGAAGGGACGGCACCCTGGACTTGAAATTGAATCTTGCTCATCAGGTGGTGGGCGAATCGATTTTGGAGTTGTGGATTATGTGGATCGCTTCTGGGTAAGCGATAACAACGATGCCCTCGCCCGCCAACAGATCCAACGTTGGACCATGCAATTTATGCCACCAGAACTCCTTGGCACCCATATTGGCCCAACGCCTGGGCATCAAACCGGAAGAGCTCTATCTCTTTCATTCCGAGCCGCGACTGCGCTCTTTGGACATGCCGGTATCGAATGGGATATCACCCAAGTTGATGAAACTGAATTGAATCTTCTTAAGAGTTGGATTGAGTACTACAAAGTAAAACGCTCATTGATTCATTCAGGAAGAGTCGTTCGAGTTGATTATCCAGATGAGAATCACTACTTACACGGGGTAGTCGGAGAAGCCGAATCTCTCTTTGCATATGTTCAACTTCAGCCGATAAAGACCTCGCATGCACCAAATCTTCGTTTCTCTGGCTTGAATCGCGAGAAGAGATATCGCGTAACCACAGTAGAACCAGCCGGACAAGTTGGAATGATGTTAATCCAGCCACCGAAGTGGTTAAAAGATGGAGTTGAAGCTACTGGAGCAGCCTTAATCGAAATCGGATTGCCGGCTCCTATTTTGCAACCAGCGCAAGCGCTACTAATTGAAATTAAAGCTATTTAATCCAATCCAAAGTCCGATCGATTGCCCGCTTCCAATTGGCGAGCCCGACTGTTGAAAGAACTGAATCTCGATTCGGTTTCCATCTTCTTCCTTCTTGCCAATTCCTTCGAAGTTGCTCCTTATCCGAGAAGAATCCGGTAGCAAGTCCAGCTGCGTAAGCAGCGCCAAGAGCGGTTGTCTCTATTACCTTGGGCCTTACGACATCTACTTGCATAATGTCTGCTTGCATCTGCATGCACAACTCATTCGCAGTTATTCCACCATCCACTCGCATTTCTGGGAGTTTCACGCCGCTATCGGCAGACATAGCATCAAGGACGTCGCGAGTTTGATAACAGATCGCTTCGAGAGCAGCTCTTGAAAGATGAGCTTTTGTTGCAGCTCGGGTAAGCCCAACCACGACTCCACGCGCATCATTTCTCCAATAAGGAGCAAAGAGGCCAGAGAAAGCTGGCACGAAATAAACGCCGCCGTTATCTGTGACGCTCTTCGCTAGCTCTTCCACATCTGGTGCGCTCTTAATGATTCCAAGTTGATCACGTAACCATTGAATTGCAGAGCCAGTGACAGCGACCGAACCTTCTAGCGCGTATCTGGCTTTTTCTGCTCCAAATTTAAAACAGACTGTTGTGAGCAACCCATTTTTTGATCTGACGATTTCCTCACCGGTGTTAAGTAGTGCGAAGTTTCCGGTTCCATAAGTAGTCTTCGATTCGCCACGTTCGAAACAGGCTTGTCCAACCATCGCGGCCTGTTGATCACCCAAGATTCCAGCAATCGGGACTTCCGCTCCTAGCGGTCCACTTGCCAGGGTCTTTCCATAAATTTCAGAGGAGGATGCAATTCTTGGCAAAATCGAGCGTGGAACTGCAAAAATCTTTAGGAGCTCGTCATCCCAATCTAAAGTCTCTAGATCCATCAGCAAGGTGCGGCTGGCATTGGTCACATCCGTTACATGAATTCCGCCGGTTAAATTCCAAACTAACCAGGAATCGATTGTGCCTACTAGCGCACGATTACTAGAGATTGCTTCCGTTACGGCCGGTACGTTCTTCAACAACCAATTCATTTTGCTACCTGAGAAGTAGGGGGCGATGGCCAGCCCCGTCTTATAAGTGATCTTTGACTTAACTTCTTCGCTTAGCGATGAGAGAAATTCTTGAGTTCTAGTGTCTTGCCAGACGATTGCATTAGAAAGTGGTCTGCCGCTCTCTTTATCCCAGATCACGGTGGTTTCACGTTGGTTTGTGATGCCAATTCCAGCTAGCTGATTAGCCAAGATTCCGGCGTTTGCGAGCGCTCCCTTTATGACTTCCTGAGTGCGTTGCCAGATCTCAGATGCATCATGCTCTACCCAACCTGCTTGGGGGAGGATTTGGCGATGCTCTAATTGATGTTGGCCAACTATCGAACCTTTCTCATCAAAGACTATGAAGCGCGTAGAAGAGGTGCCTTGGTCGAGGGAGCCTATAAATGCCATAAGCCGTATCCTACGCAAGTGAGAGTTTTATCCTCCGAGTTAAGTCCGAGCGCTCGTATCGATGCGATCAAGAGCCTTCGTGAGGATTCTTTCGATATCTTGGTAATTGGTGGCGGCGTTAATGGCGCTGGAATAGCCCTTGATTCGGCATCTCGAGGTTTGAAAGTGGCCCTTGTCGAAATGGCTGATTTCGCATCTGGAACATCTTCACGCTCCTCAAAGTTGATTCATGGTGGGTTACGTTATCTAGAACAGTACGACTTCAAATTGGTACGAGAAGCGCTCCAAGAGCGCGAGTTAATGGTAACCACTTTATGTCCACACCTTGTTAAGCCAGTTTCATTCCTGTATCCGCTACAAGAGAAGTTAAAGGAACGAACATATGTCGGCGCGGGAATGGCACTTTATGATGCATTGCGCGGATTTAAGCGGGCCTTGCCCTGGCATAAGCACATCTCGCAACGAGAGTTGAGCGAAGTTGCCCCATCGCTTCGACTCGATCTAATCACCGGTGGTTACCAATACTTTGATGCCCAGGTCGATGATGCGCGCCACACCATGATGATTGCGCGAACTGCTGCGAAATATGGCGCGGTAATCACAACTCGCACTGCATGTAAGAGCCTTATCAAAAATGGCCGGCGCGTTGAAGGCGCTGTTATAGAAGATCTTGAAAGTGGTGAAGTGATCGAAGTCAAAGCAAAGTCAACCATCATGGCTGCCGGAGTCTGGACGGATCCACTCTACGAATCATTTGGAATAAAACCTGGATACCGAGTCCGAATGTCCAAAGGCGCTCACATCGTTGTGCCCGGTGATGCAATCAAATCGAATACTGGGGTAATCATTAAGACCGATCTATCTGTCTTGTTTATCATTCCGTGGGGAGATAAGTGGATTGTTGGCACTACTGATACTGATTACGAGGAAGATCGTTCAAGCCCACTTGCCACAAGAGAAGATGTGAATTACATCTTGGCCCAGGCTAATCGCGTTCTTGAACCAAAGTTAGATCGCTCCCAAGTTATTGGTGTTTTTGCTGGGCTGCGACCATTGGTCTCTTCCGATCCTGACTCACCAACTACTGATTTATCTCGTGAACATGTAGTTGATCATCCAGTTCCTGGATTTGTGACAATTGCGGGAGGTAAATACACAACTTATCGAGTCATGTCGGAAGACGCCGTCGATGTTGCAGTATCTGATCTAAAGCGAATTGTTCCTGATTCCTGTACTGAAACGCTCGCGCTTGTCGGAGCTGACGGCTATTCAGTTCTGCTAAATCAAGCTGATGAACTAGCCAAGGAGTATGGAATCTCCAAAGATATTGTGATGCATCTATTGAATCGCCATGGAGCGCTCTTTGTCGAAGTTCTTGAACCAGCGCTAATGAACAAGTCGCTTCTTCAACCGTTAATCTCTGGACTTTCTTACCTAAAGGCAGAAGTCCTATATGCCGTTACTCACGAAGGCGCTCGTAGCGTTGATGATGTGCTCTCTCGTAGAACTCGCATTAACTTTGAAGCAAAAGATCAAGGTCTTGGAGTTGCCCAAGAGGTAGCCGAGATGATCGCAGGAGTCCTTGGATGGAGCGAATCTGAAACCAAGAAATCAGTTAAGGAGTATGAAAAAATAGTATTTTCGCAGAACGATGCGCTAGCTAAGACCCTCTCAGAATCCGCTTAATTTTCAATCAAACTAATTCTTTATCTGTCCTTTGCAGGTATCAACCGGTGGCGCCACCGGGCGTGGAGTTGGAGAAGGCTTTGGAGTTGGTTCTGGTCCTTGAATTAGAGTGAAAGATATCGGCTGTTCAGAACGGGCATGTGTTCCAGTCTGATCCACGAAGATGACGTTTCCAGAAATCGCTCCCGCGGGGAGATTACGCAACTTTAAGGTCCAAACGCCAGCAGCATCTCTGACTGGAGTTTGATCGACACGTGCCGCTGGATTATCAGCTAACTTAAATGCCACAGTACCGGTTACTACCGGCTCATTACTTGGTCTACGCACCTCTACTTTAATTGAGGTGTTTTTATCAGTCGTTGATGCCTTCAAACTCGTTATTAGCATCGTGGTCGGCTCATCTACGGGAAGATAGTCGCCAGATTGAGGACTCCAAACCCCACGAGTTAATTGCAGGAATGAAGTTGCATCACCTCTAAAGACATTGAGATCTATGCGCGCTGAAGCGACTCCGTATCGCTCGCCAATTCCACAGGAGGAGTACTGCCAGATTTGCCATAACGAAGAGCAATTTCCCGTGCTCCAAGAGTGAACAAAACAGCCAAAAATTTTCCGCCCAGGTTCAGCCGTGGGGTCGGCAGGATCTATTCCGTACTGCGCCTTCCAGAGCGGATATTGGCGAAGCTTCTCACTTCGCACCATGGCCTGCTCGAGAAATGTTGGATATGAATAGAAGATTGGTTTTCGACCAGTCTTTTCATGGACTGTCTCCATCCAGGTTTCTGCCCATAGAGTCACTAAATTTTTCGGAGCTCGTCTTGTGCAAATCGAACCGGAAGCGGCAACACAACTATTTTCAAGATCAAGCGCGTAAGGGAGATCTCGCTCTGTATATCCGCCAAGACTTGATAGGCGCCAGATCGCTTTCTGTGCCTGTGCTTGGGCATCTCTAATGACAGCATCACGATCAGTAGTGTTGGGAAGAATTGTGTAGTGGTAATAACCAGTAAATAGTCCAGCAGCCTGGGCGGCATTTCTATCCATCAACAAATATTTGAGTGCTAATTGATCTGCATCATCTCGAGTATCAGATGCCTTTATCATTACAAATCTCATTCCAGCGTTGTACATCTTCACAAAATCAATTGGCTTGTCACCTGGATGCTGCCATCTACTTACATCAGTTCCATGGATACGCCCACCAGGACCAGTAAGTGCGATTAAGTCCTCCGGAGCGGTGATTTGCGGAACTTGCTTTACTGTAATCGTGCGGGCCTTGGTTGTGTAGCTTTTACTTCCAACAGTTACCCGGGCTCGGTAAGTGGCTTTCGTGGCAAGCGCCGTTATATTGGTTTGGATCTTCCACGCGCCACTTGAAGTTGAGCGGGTGCGAAGCCTCGTGTCTGTCCAACCATTACTTAGTTGTACATCAATCCTTACGACGGCATTTTTAACTTTTGGCTTAATCAAACCGTGGAAAGAGAGTTTTGATTCTGGATAACCCGGAGTTTGAGCAAGGAAAAATGAAGTGGTTACGGTCGCCGCTTGTGTGGCTGGAAGAATCCACGATAAAACCGCCATAGCAAGTAGGGAAGTGATAAGTCGGCGTGAATTCACGGCGTAATTATGTCTATAGAGCATGAGATTCTCGGTAATGAAGCGCTCGTGGCTATCCTTGGGA
>RGJX01000024.1 GCA_010023045.1 Actinomycetota bacterium
AGAAATTATCTTAGATAAATTACAAATTGCTCGTGAAGAGTTAGCTGCCCTAACCCAATCGTTGAGTAGCCCGAATGCCAATGGCACGGACGATACTGCCGGAACTTACAAAACCTTAGAGGATGGCTCGGCTACAGATAGCCACGTCAAGCTATACATCGGCGAAAAGCAGAACACCGGCAACAATTTTGAGAGAGCCGGATTGAACAATGGAAAGCTGTATATCCTTAATGTTCCAACCGCAGCAAATGACAACGTCTTCCGCACCACAGTCGGTAAGAACAAGGCTGTAGCAGTCGACTTCAAATCTGTAGAGTGGAATCAATCCGTTTCTGACTTCACTAAATCAGTGACTGCAGCAGGCAGCGAATTTGCTCGCGTTGAAGATGGCGAATGGGATCCAAATAACCCAGATGTCTTCTACTTCGTAACCACAGAGTCAAATAAGGATCCAATAGCAACGGCTCCAAATCCGGCCACCCCATCCGTTACACGCGATGGCGGAGCGCTCTGGAAATTGACCTTTAAGGATGCCCAAAACCCACTCGCGGGCGCAACGCTTGAGCTGTTGTTAAACGGTGGCGAGTCCATATATATGTCAAAGCCGGACAATATGACAATTACAAAGAACGGTGTCATCTTGATTCAAGAGGATCCAGGTAATAACGATCATCTAGCAAGAGTTGTTGCATATCGAATCCGAGATGCGAAGATTGCGACTGTTGCACAATTTGACTCCAAGTACTTCACCAAGGGTTCTGCATCATTTTTGACTTCGGATGAAGAATCAAGTGGAATTATTGAAGTAACTGATTTGATTGCAAAGAATGGGGATAAGAACTCTTACTTCTTCCTTAATGCTCAAGTGCACACTCTTGGCGTAATGGCGGCAAGGCCCGACATCGCAAAATCGCGCACGAAGGATAGTAAAGTCAAACTAGATAATGTGGCTGCCGAAGGTGGGCAGTTCTACTTGATGACAATTTCGGACTGGGACGTTGTCTTCAAGGGCTAGTTACATAGCTAGATAAATGCGGCTCGGTGTGGTGACGGCGAGGGGTCACCACACCGAACTCATTTGGTGAACCTTTAGCAGAATCACTTTCAGATAATTCAAATGCGCGCCCGGCAGGAATCGAACCTGCGACAACCCGCTTAGAAGGCGGGTGCTCTATCCGACTGAGCTACGGGCGCAATTGATGGTCGAAGTCTACCGAGCACTGAAGCGATAGGGTTTCGCCTCGTGGCAGAGTTCATTTATACGATGAAGAAGGTGCGCAAAGCGCACGGCGACAAAGTCATTCTCGATGACGTAACGCTTATGTTCCTTCCCGGAGCCAAGATTGGTGTTGTTGGCCCAAACGGCGCCGGTAAATCAACCGTTCTCCAGATGATGGCGGGTTTACAACAGCCATCAAATGGTGAGGCTTATCTAACTCCTGGATACAGCGTTGGAATTCTTCTTCAAGAACCGCCTCTTAATGAGGAAAAGAGCGTTCTTGAGAATGTTCAAGAAGGCGTCGCAGAAACAATTGCCTTGCTCGCTCGCTTTAATCAAGTTTCCGAAGAGATGGCTAGTCCTGATGCTGACTACGACAAACTCTTGGCCGAGATGGGAAGTCTGCAAGAAAAGTTAGACCACTTAAATGCCTGGGATCTAGATTCTCAACTTGAGCAAGCGATGGATGCGCTCCGTTGTCCGGCCCCAGATGCTGATGTAAAGGTTCTCTCTGGTGGCGAGCGCCGCCGTGTTGCGCTCTGCAAGTTACTCTTACAAAAACCTGACCTATTGCTTTTGGATGAGCCCACTAACCATTTAGATGCAGAATCTGTGCTCTGGTTAGAGCAATTCCTTTCAAAGTATGAAGGAACAGTTGTTGCTATTACTCACGATCGCTACTTCTTGGACAATGTTGCAGAATGGATTCTTGAGTTAGACCGAGGCCGCGCATATCCATATGAAGGCAATTACTCCACCTATTTGGATACCAAAGCACAGCGTCTGAAAATTGAAGGCCAGAAAGATGCGAAGCGGGCCAAACGATTGGCCGAGGAACTTGACTGGGTTCGCCAGAACGCCAAAGGTCGCCAAGCTAAATCAAAGGCTCGTCTTGCTAGATACGAGGAAATGGCAGCTGAAGCTGAGAAGGCGCGCAAGCTTGATTTCGAAGAGATTCAAATTCCAATGGGACCTCGCCTTGGAAATATCGTTGTAGATGTTGAAAACTTAAGTAAGGGCTTTGGAGAGAGATTATTAATCGACAATCTCTCGTTTTCGCTGCCACGAAATGGAATCGTTGGTGTTATTGGTCCGAATGGCGCTGGAAAAACCACGCTATTTAAGATGATTCTTGGTTTAGAGACGCCTGATTCTGGAAGCATCAAAGTTGGTGAGACGGTAAAGATTTCTTATGTTGACCAGTCTCGCGCTGGTATAGATCCTAAGAAATCGCTCTGGGAAGTTGTCTCAGATGGATTGGATTTCATGAAGGTCGGTCAAGTTGAGATGCCCAGCCGAGCTTATGTTTCAGCTTTTGGATTTAAAGGCCCAGACCAACAGAAAGCTGCTGGAGTGCTTTCCGGTGGTGAGCGGAATCGACTGAATTTAGCGTTGACTTTAAAGATGGGTGGAAATCTTCTCTTGCTTGATGAGCCTACAAACGATCTTGATGTTGAAACTTTGGGATCTTTAGAGAATGCACTTCTTGATTTTCCAGGATGTGCGGTTGTTATTTCGCACGATCGCTGGTTCTTAGATCGCGTAGCCACCCACATATTGGCTTATGAGGGTGACTCACAATGGTTCTGGTTTGAAGGAAACTTCGAGTCTTATGAGAAGAACAAGATTGAGAGATTGGGACCGGAAGCTGCCCGACCACATCGTGTGACTTATAGAAAGCTAACCCGATGAAATATTCGCATAAAGCATTTGTCCGCTGGGATGACTTAGATGCAATGGGCCATGTGAATAACGCGAAATACCTAACCTTCGCCCAGGAAGCGCGCTTTGAATGGTCATTTATGCAGCATCATTCCAAGGGTGAGATGCCTGGGTTAATGGCGATGGTAGTAGCTAGAGCTGAGGTGGATTTCTTCAAAGGGATCATGCTCGGAGGGATATTTGTAGACGTAGACCTTTGGGTCGAGAAGATTGGAAATTCCTCTTTCAATATGGTCTATGAAATCCGAAATGGCGAGGATTTATGCGCAAGGATTCGTACCGTTCAAGTAGGTGTTGATGAATCAGTCTCAAAGTCGAGACCACTTAATGAGGATGAACGTAGATTCCTCGAGCAATACCTAATCCAGGAGGGTTAAGTGGCAAGCTCAATTCCACGAAGCATGCGTCCTTGGTGGCGCGATGCCGTTACTTACCAGATCTATATCCGCTCTTTCGCAGATTCAAATGGCGATGGCAAAGGCGATGTGGAAGGCATTCGTTCAAGACTTCCTTATTTGAAGCGACTTGGTATTGATGCAATTTGGATAACTCCTTGGTATCCATCTCCCCAAAAAGATCACGGATATGACGTCTCTGATTACATGGATATAGAACCAGATTATGGAACCTTGAAAGATGCAGAAGTGCTTATTAAGGAAGCACATGCGATGGGAATTCGCGTCATCGTAGATATCGTCCCAAATCACTCTTCAGATCAACACGTATGGTTCCAAGAAGCGCTCCGTGCTAAGCCCGGATCTAAAGAGCGAGATCGCTATATGTTCCGTGACGGAAAGGGCGCTAACGGCGAAATTCCTCCCAATAATTGGCAGGCAGTTTTCGGCGGCCCTGCTTGGCAACGCGTAACTGAAGCCGATGGAAAACCAGGACAGTGGTACTTACATCTATTTGCAGTCGAACAACCTGATTTCAATTGGGAGAATCCAGAAGTTCATGAGTACTTCGAGAAGACGCTTCGCTTCTGGTTAGATCGAGGCGTTGATGGATTTCGAATCGACGTTGCACACGGAATGGTTAAAGCGCCCGGGCTTCCAGATGTCTTAGATAAGGATGACGCAACGCCGGAAATGTTGGCGGCACAGCGGATGCCATTCTGGGATCAAGAAGGGGTCCATGAAATCTACCGAAAGTGGCGGAAAATATTTGATTCTTATGAAGGCGATCGAATGGCTGTTGCGGAAGCTTGGGTTTCACCAGCCTCCCGAATTGCGCTCTATCTTCGTAAAGATGAATTAGCGAACTCCTTTAACTTTGATTTTCTTACCTCAAAGTGGGATATCAAGGATTTGAAGAAGAATATTGATTCCTCTCTTCAAGCAATCCAAGATGTAGGCGCTCCCGCATCATGGGTTTTCAATAATCATGATGTAGTGCGCTCAGTAGATCGCTTTGCACTTGGCCTACAACCTGGAACCGGTGAGACAACTCTTGATCGCCATGGTGATGTAAGTAAATTGGATCTCGAGTTAGGTAAAAAGCGTGCCCGAGCTGGTGCGCTATTGATGTTGGCGCTACCTGGTGGCGCTTATATTTACCAAGGCGAAGAGTTGGCGTTACCTGAGGTTCGCGATATTCCGGAGCATCGCTTAGAAGATCCGCGTTGGAACATGTCGAATAATCTTGATAAAGGTCGAGATGGTTGTCGCGTGCCGCTTCCTTGGCGCAGCTCTTCTAATTCAGCTTTTGGATTCTCTGGAACTGCATCAGTTACTCCCGAAGAAGCCTGGCTCCCACAACCAAATTGGTGGGGCGATTACTCCGTAGAGTCTCAAGATAAAGATCCAGCATCCACTCTAAATATGTACCGGACTGCGCTAGAGATTCGCCACAAAGAAGCTGGACTTGGTGATGGTGCGATGGAATGGGTGGATTTTGGTCCCGATGTTCTAGCCTTCCGCAGAGCTGGAAACTTCCTATGCCTGGTTAATTTTGGTGGCGAGATAAAACTTCCGGAAGGGGAGTTACTAGTTTCAAGCTCACCGATAAGGAACTTCACCCTTTCTCCAGATACTGCGGTCTGGATGCGGACTAAGTGATTGCAACCCAGCAAGCAAAGACTGTAAAGGTCCTGGCATCTGCTCAAGTTCTAAATGGCCTTGGAGTTGCCGGAACAGTTGCTGCTGGCTCTTTGCTCGTTGCTTCAATTACTGACTCAGAAACTCTTGCTGGGCTTGCCCAAACCTCCTCAGTATTAGGTGCTGCAGCTTTAGCGCTTCCCTTAGCAAGGTTGACCGCTCGTGGTGGAAGAAGGCTGGCGCTTTCAGTTGGTTATGTCGCAGGCGTCGTTGGTTCACTCCTTGCAATCCTGGGCGGAGACGAAGAGAACTTAGTTCTCATGTTGCTCGGAACATTCTTTGTGGGAGCTGCATCAGCGGCTGGATATCAAGCGCGTTTTGCTGCGATTGATCTTGCGACAAATGAGACGCGTGCTAAACAACTATCTTTTGTCGTCTGGGGATTAACAATCGGCGCAGTCGCCGGGCCGAATTTGATGGAACCTTCCGGGAATATTGCAGAAAGTTTAGGTTTACCTCGACTAGTTGGCCCATATCTGATTTCAGCAGTCGCCTTATTTCTCGCCACATTGGTAATTCAAATATTTTTACGACCGGATCCTTATCTTTTAGCCGAAAAGCAATCAGCTCTAAAAGTAACTGCAAAGCGATCTACCAAGCAGGCACTTGCTCATATTCGAGGAAATGAGAAGGCGCTCTTTGCGATTCTCTCAATTGCAATTGGGCATGTTGCGATGGTCTCAATAATGGTCATGACGCCCGTTCATATGGCTCATGTTGATGTAACTCTCACAATCATCGGTCTTGTGATAAGCATTCATGTCGTAGGTATGTATGCCTTTTCACCGATTGTCGGATCAGTTAGTGATCGAATTGGGCGAATCAACACTATAAAGATTGGCGTTCTTACCTTGCTGCTCTCATCACTCATCTCCGGTTTTGCCGCTGCTGATGACGCGATAACACTAGGAATCGGACTCTTCTTACTTGGACTTGGCTGGTCCTTTACCTTGATTGCTGGCTCAGCATTTCTAACTGAATCGGTCGCTCCTGAGGTTAAGACTTCTGCTCAAGGGGCAAGTGACTTGGTTATGAATCTATCCGGTGCCGGAGGTGGAGCGCTCGCGGGCGTAATTATCGGCACGCTTTCTTATGGATGGCTCTGTCTTTTTGCTGCGATACCGGTGACGTTACTGGGCATTTGGTCGCTTAAAATTAATAACAAATGAGCCTCTATGAAGAGATGGGCGGACGAGCTACCTTTGAAAAGTTAGTCTCGCATTTCTACGCACTCGTTGCAGTTGATCCGGTCCTAAGGCCTATGTATCCAGAAGATGACCTCAAAGGCGCCGCTGAACGGTTATTAATGTTCTTGGAACAATATTGGGGCGGCCCAACAACATACAGCGAACAACGCGGACATCCCCGGCTACGGATGCGTCACTCACAATTTAAAATTGGCGAGACGGAGCGCGATGTCTGGCTGCAGCATATGAAATCAGCGGTCGATGAATTAGAGATGCGCGATGACTTAAGAGATGAGCTTTGGAGTTACTTGGTAATGGCTGCGAACTCTATGGTTAATCAGCCACGAGCTTTTTGAGATTTATTTCCAACTTTTAGGATTTCGCCATTTCGCAAATACCATAAGGTTCCTTGGCGATCGCGAATAGTTGTAATTCTAAGCCCCACGGTTTCAACTCTTCCCTTTACATCAAGGACTTCAACTTGATCACCTACGCCATATTGGTCTTCTACCAACATGATGATTCCCGAGAAGACATCTCGAACGATTGTTTGTGCGCCAAGGCCAACAGCGAAACCAACAACGCCCGCGGAAGCTACAAGCGGGCCAAGATCAACGCCTAATTCACCTAGGATCATTGCGCCAGCAATTAGGCCAATCAAAGCTTTGGAAGAACTCTTTAATACAGAAGCAGCAGTGCGCGCTCTCTCGCGTTGCCGATTTGCTTGGGTCCGCTCCCCGGGGATGAAATCTGCATCGGCAACTTTTGAGAGCGCCTTCATGATTGCTCGCGATGCGACCCGCTGGAGAACTATGGCGATTAGAAGTATGACCAATATGCGGACCGGGGCCCCTAGAAACCAATCGAGGGCTTCCTTCGCGCTGAGATTGAGCTCCATTTGAGCGGGACTTTATAAGAATTTAACCCAAATTCCGCACAATTCCGAGGGAGTGGACTTTGGTTCTAAACGCCACCTACGAGCCACTAGGTGTCGTTTCTGATAGACGCGCGCTCATTTTAGTTTTGAATAATCGCGCGACAATGGTTGAAGCATCTGGAATTGAATTTCGTTACACATCCGGTTCAGTCATTCTTCCTGCTGTTATTCGTTTACATAAGTTTGTGAAGATTCCATATCGACACACAGTTCCGTTATCCAGAAGAGCAATCTTTGCTCGTGATGGTGGCAGATGCGTTTATTGCGCCGCTACCGCAACATCAATCGATCACGTTGTTCCAAGAAGTCGTGGCGGTGATCACTCATGGGATAACGTTGTGAGCGCTTGCCATCGTTGTAACCATTTGAAAGCTGATAAAACTCTTAAAGAACTTGGTTGGAGATTACGTTCTCTACCACGTGAACCGGTTGGAGCTGCTTGGAGAATTCTTGGAACTGGTAGAGCTGAGAAGCGTTGGGTTCCATATCTCGAACCATTTGGCGTCGTAGCCGCAACTGCTTAGACTTCGATCATGATTCTTGCGCTAAATGAAGATGGCTCGCTGCCCGGAGATCCACTGCCTTTCCTTGAAGGATTTCTCTGGTTCTTTGTAGCGCCCACCGCTATTTTTCTTGCAGTCTGGGTGCTCGTAGTTGCTTCCGAGAACTTAAAGAAGTCAAAGCGCAATCGCTACAAGCAAGATGTAATCACTCGTATTAATGAGTAATTAGCGATCTACCGCTTGAACCTTTAACGCGCGCACTAACGAATCCTTAGCTTCCAATACATGCCTACGGAGAGTCGGATGCGCATCCTTGCCGGTCGAAGTTAGCCAAGCATCAGTTTTTGCCAGGGTCTCATTCGATACGACATAACTTGGGAAGAGTAAGTCAATGATGTTCGAAGAATCCTCATATGACTTGGTGTTATAAATATCGAGGATCAAGCCGAAGTACCGATCGATGAATTTCGCATGGAAGTCGCGGTGTAGTGGGCGAGCAAAGCCTTGTATTGCTGATAACCGCATCCAATTTGAGATTTCAAAGTTCTCAGTAGCTGTCTTAAAAGCTTTCTCTTTTGCCTCGAGATTTGGCTGTGCGGCAAGACAACGTTCACGAGCAAGTTGTCCGGTTAAGGTGTTGTCGCGCTGTAACTCAGCATCAATCTCACTTACTCCGGCCAGACCCCGCTCAACTAAACAAATCAGTAAGTGCCAACGTAGGTCGGCATCAATCGTTAGCCCATTTAACTTTCCATCAAGAAGTTCGCGAATTTTGGCACCTTGAGCTTGGGTATGCGCAAGCGAGGCAAAGAATCGAGCAAACTGAAGTTGGAAGTCACTTCCAGGCTTTGCTCTCTCCAATAAATCACCCATCACCGTAGCAATCTTCTCGCGTAGCGAATCTCGATTCTTTGGAGCGGCATAAACCTCAATAGCTGATGAAAGTTGATTACCAAGCGCCGTAACTGTGGTGATGTCATCTTCACCGGGTAGGCCAGCAATCGCAATGTCAATGAAATCAGACGAAGAGATTTCCGCATCACGGAGCATGTCCCAGGCCGCGGACCAGCAGAGCGCTCGAGATAAGTTGTCATTGAGTTTGCCAAGGTGCGACTTCAGAGTATCAATAGAACGTTGGTCAAATCTTATTTTTGCGTAAGAGAGATCTTTATCGTTAATGAGTAGTAGGTCGGCAACTTTTTCACCTTTCAACTTATCAACTGAAGTTAACTCTCCAGCTACATCAAGTTCAACAGAAGTCCTTCGAGATAAGACATCTCCCTTTAAATCGTAAAGTCCAACCGCCATTCGATGAGGTCGTTTTTCGGTCGAACCAGCCGGAATTAGCGGTGGCTCTTGCTTGATAGCAATTGATTCATAAGTATCGCCACTTAATTTCACTTCTGGGCGCAAAGTATTTACTCCCGCTGTTTGTAGCCAGGTAGCAACCCAGCTATCAAGTGAACGTCCGCTCTTGGCCTCTAGCTCATCTAAGAGATCCTTGAGAGTGGTGTTCCGATAAGCATGTTTTGCGAAGTAGACCTGGAGCCCCGCAATGAAGTTATCTCTACCCACATGGGCAACTAATTGGTGAAGAACTGAAGCACCTTTTGCGTAAGTAATGCCATCAAAGTTTGCTTTAACTGTTTCAATGTCAACCATATCTGCAGCGATTGGGTGAGTAGAGCTGAGTTGATCCTGGCGGTATGCCCAGTTCTTTCGCTCTGCATTAAATCCAGCCCAGGAATTCTTAAAGCGGGTTGCCTCAACAAGGGCCAAGTAAGAGGACCACTCGGCGAAGGATTCATTGAGCCACAAGTCATCCCACCATTTCATGGTGACGAGATTGCCAAACCACATATGTGCCATCTCATGGAGAATTGTGTTTGCGCGAGCGTTATACATCCGCTCGGTGACTTTTGATCGGAAAACTAAGAGCTCTTCGCGGAAGGTGACGCAGCCAGCGTTCTCCATCGCGCCCCAGTTAAAGTCAACGACAGCAATCTGGTCATACTTATCAAAGGCGTAAGCAAGTCCAAAGACTCGCTCGAAATATTCAAAGCCTTGTTTGGTAACAAGGAATATCTCATCAGCATCTAAGTGCTGGAAGAGTGACTTGCGGCAATAAATTCCCATCGGAATCTTCTTCTTGCCGTTGTATTCATCATGAACATGTGCGTAAGGACCAGCCACCACCGCGGTTATGTAAGTGGACATAATTGGGGTAGTTGTGAACTCCCACTTCTTCTTTCCATCTACATCGCTCTTATTCTTTACCGGATTATTCGAAATAACTTCCCAATGTGCTGGTGCAATAACAGTAAAGTCGAAGGTCGACTTTAGATCTGGTTGGTCAAAGCAGGGATACATATTTCGAATGAATGCAGTCTCACCTTGTGAGTAGAGATAGACCTCGTTATCGACGGGATCAACCGATCTTTGTAGACCTTCTCCAGTCTTCGAATATATGGCTTCTACTTCGACTACCAATTCATTCTCAGCCTGAAGATCTTTCAAGAAGAGGGATTGACCGGTGAACTCACTCGCCTCAATTGACTTGCCGTTTAACGTCGCCGATATCAATCTCTTGCCAACTGCATCTATGAAGGTTGAATAGCCCGGTTTGGAGCAGGCGAAGGTCACTTTGGACTTGGAATAGAAGGTTTCCTCACCAGTTGTGACATCAAGAGTGACGTCATAGCGATGAATCTTGAGATGTGCTGAGCGATCTGCGGCTTCAGCGCGCGAGAGATTGTTTCCTGGCATGCGCCTATCCAAGCAGAGATGGCACTCTTTGCCACTATGGAGCAGGTCACTCCCAAGAACTTTCGATTGAGAAGTTTTCGCCTTAGGGGTGAGCGGATGACTAAAGCCCAGTCCGAGGCGATAACCAATCATTGGAATAGATTTGAGATTCCACTTGAGGGAAAAATCGATCCCCAATCTCTCTTCTACTCAATCAAACCAAAGGAAGTTATCTTTGAAATTGGAAGTGGCATGGGGGAGGCGACGGCACAAATCGCGGCTGCTAATCCAGATAACGGTTATGTAGCTATTGAAGTGCACAAACCCGGAATCGGCGCGTTGATTATTAGAGCTGAGAGCTTGGGATTGCGAAACCTAAAGATAATCAATGAAGACATCTGGGATGTATTGAGTGAACATATCGATGATCACACAATCGATAAGTTCCATATTTTCTTTCCTGATCCTTGGCCCAAGCGCAGCCAATCTAAGCGAAGACTTCTTCAACCAGCTTTTATCTCGCTGCTAGCAAAGAAGATTAAAAGTGGCGGTGAAGTATGTATTGCAACGGATTGGCTTCCATATGCAAAAGATATAGAGAAGAGCTTTGCACAAGTACCGGATTTTGAAGGCGGAGTAGTCCCAAGGCCGGATTGGCGGCCAATTACAAAGTTTGAAGGAAAGGGAATCTCAAAGGAGCATGTAGTAACAGATTTCTGTTACAAAAGAGCTTAGAGTTTCCCTTCACTTTCATATTTAGAAATCAATCCAATTCTTCGAACGTGCCGTTCATCTCCTGGAAATGGGGTGGCGAGAAATATGTCAACTAATTCAAGGCAGAAAGCCTCATCATGCATACGACCACCAAGGGAGATGACATTTGCGTTGTTATGCTCGCGAGCAAGCTTTGCAATCTCTTTACTCCACACAAGTGCAGCGCGAACACCTTTCACTTTATTTGCTGCGATCTGCTCACCATTTCCCGATCCGCCAAGCACAATTCCAAAGGAGCCAGGCTCATTTGCTACGGCTTCAGCGGTTGGAATGCAGAAGACGGGATAGTCATCTAGCGGATCAAAAGTATGCGGACCGTGATCTTCAACGGTGTGACCTTTAGCCTCTAAGTGTTTGACAATCTTATTTTTGAATTCTAGGCCAGCGTGATCGCTTCCAATATGAATCTTCATAACCGAACCCTCTCAAAGAATTGACCGCAAATGAAAGAACCACCGGCTTTAACACCGGTGGTTCTTTCGGTCCTAGGAGGTTCTTATATCGAAAGGGGTTTGGCGAAACTATGCCCGTGGTCCGGGGCCGAAGCCCTTGCCACCTTTCTTGCTGAACTTCTTGCCTTTTCCAAATCCATCCTTCGGACCCTTAACACGCTCTACCATCGTGGTCACACGATCCTTAAGGTTAGCTTTCATAGCCGTAGCTCTCTCTGATGCTAGTTTGCCAGCGGCAACCGCATCATCGATCTGCTTGGTATGAAACGCTACGAGTGCAGTAATCAAAGCTTCTTTCTTCTCTCCAGCAATCGCAGCAAGAGTCTCACCCGCTTTTAGACGAGTCTTTAGATCTGCTTCTGTGATTCCTAGAGCGTCAGTAATCACTTTTAGATGTGCTGCGCGTCGCTCATCAAGTTCAGCCTTGAAGGATGTTCTTGCATCTTCCATAGCCTTCTTAATTGAATCGACCTGATCTTTGGTGAGTGTTCCCTTGGTTGCTAGGCCATCAAGAACTTTTGAAATTCCTGCGCCTCTTTCACCTTTGCCATCGTGAGCAACTGCGCCAGAGATAGATCCCAGAGTGAGAGCAACACCAGCGATTACTGATGCTGCTACTAACTTTTTCTTCATTTACTGGATACTCCTGTCGTTATCTAATTCATCGGGCACATCCATGTCCGATACCGCTATAAAACTACCAAGTCCTGAATACCGTCGACAGTATTCATCAAAGACACCTGAGAATTTTTTCTTCTAGGGCGAGGTTATACGCGCTAAACCTGAGAATAGATAGAGAAAAACTCGTCTGTTTTACCCACAAATCGGATATCACCATTGAGCTCCACATCCCTATTCGAGGGGTACCAACCCCTCAAGGAGGGGTGTTATGCGCTCAAAACTTCCCGTCAATCTATTTCTCGCAATGGCCCTTTTAACAGCATCGACATCCACTGCGGCGATAGCCGCAGGTAGAACCAACCAGAGCGTTCCTAACTCTGTACTCAACGGAAAAGGTGCACCCACATCAAAGATCGGAATCAACGGAGATTTCTACATTGATGTTCTGAACTTCAACATCTACGGACCAAAGGAAAAGAATCGTTGGCCCGTTGGAGTTAGCTTGAGAGGTCCATCCGGCAACGATGGAAAGGATGGCGAAAAAGGAGCGGCAACTAATGGCGCTGATGGTTCACGTGGAGCAAAAGGAGATTCAGGAGCACAAGGTTTGCAAGGAGAAAAAGGTGAGAGGGGTGAAAAAGGAGAGAAGGGAGATAAAGGTGATCCCGGCGAACGCGGTGCAACTGGCGCGCAAGGTTTAACTGGTGCGGCTGGACTGACTGGCGCTACCGGTCTAACAGGAGCGCAAGGCTTAAAAGGCGATAAAGGTGATATTGGATTAACAGGTGCAACTGGTTTAACTGGCACACAAGGTTTAAAAGGCGATAAAGGTGACACTGGAGCTACGGGAGCTACTGGTCCTGCTGGCGCAACAGGTTCGATTGGAGCAACAGGTGCAACAGGAACTACAGGAGCAACTGGTGCACAAGGTGCGAAAGGAGACAAAGGAGATACCGGAGCTACGGGCGCAACTGGTGCAACCGGACCATCAGCTGTCTCTGCCGGGAATTTAGTTTTTGCAAATACTCTGAAAGGTACCGCGGGTGTATCCCAAGCAACGAACGAATTTGCAAACTTGGAGGCCGGCAAGAGTTATTTGTTCGATTTATTCGTCTACGGCTACTCGCAAGCAACTGATCTTTACTTGAATTTCACTGTATCTGCAATCGGTCAGACACCAACAATTACTACTTACTGGCTTCCTGGAAAATCAACTTCATATCGAGGGAACAGCGCAAAGACTGAATTTGTATTTGTCGGCAAAGCAGCAGTAAATGGTTCAAGTACCATCGCAAATTATCAACTTGCTATAACAATCGCATCAGGTATGTATATTTCAGACGCAAATGCCGTAACGCTTGCAGGTGGATTTACTGGAATTCTGGTTGGAAGTGTTTCGAGTTGATATTGCATTTCAATAAATGGAGCGGGTGACGGGAATCGAACCCGCATAGCTAGCTTGGAAGGCTAGAGCTCTACCATT
>RGJX01000025.1 GCA_010023045.1 Actinomycetota bacterium
GCACATCTTGCTCTTGCCATCATAGGTGGCGATCCTGCTCGCTTCAAACCATTTGCTGATTTGTATGGCCGAGCCCTCGCCGAATTCAACAAACCAAGACTTACCGTTTCCATTCACTCACCTGGACATATCAGCGATCGCGATGAGACTGCAATCGAAGAGCAATGGCCACACTATTACTCGATGTTCGGGCGAATTGGCCGCGAAAGAGGCTGGGGCCCAACTACAAAAGAGCATTATTTAAATGAAGTTCGACATGGCTCGCTCTATGTGGGAAGCCCCGAGACGGTAGCGCGAAAGATCGCTTACGCGTTATCTTCAGTAGGCGCAGATCGCTTTGATTTCAAATATGCAAATGGGCCAATGCCGCATAGCAAGTTGATGAAATCAATCGAGCTTTATGCCACAAAGGTAGTTCCGAGAGTGAAGGAATTACTGGCCGAAGAGGCTTCAGTTCTTTCCACGAAGTAATTGATTGGGCCAAGAAACCTCGGCGCCCAATTCTTTGGCCGCTTGAAGCGGCCATCTTGGATTTCTTAGGAATTCGCGGGCCATCATCACGGCGTCGGCCTCACCTCTTTGAACAATCTGATCGGCTTGTTTCGCTTCGGTTATCAAACCTACGGCACAAGTTGGAATTGCTGATTCGCGTCTGATCCGTTCTGCAAATGGAACTTGATAGCCCGGGCCTACGGGGACCGGGGCGCCGGTACTTGTTCCGCCGGATGAGACATCTATCAAATCAACACCGACCTCTTTTAGTAACTTACAAAGCTCTACCGACTCATCGATTGTCCAACCATCTTCAAGCCAATCTGATGCCGAAATTCTTACAAAGAGGGGCATCGAATCTGGAATTACCTGTCTCACAGCTTTTGCAATCTCCAATATAAAGCGAGTGCGATTTTCAAAGGAGCCACCAAACTCATCACTTCGTTGATTTGAAATGGGGGAGAGGAATTGATGGATTAGATAACCGTGTGCCGCATGAATCTCAACTAAATCAAATCCTGCTTCGACAGCTCGCGCTGCAGATTTAGCAAATGCTGATATTAAATCTTTTATTTCTTCCTTAGATAACTCTCGCGGTACTGGGTATTTACCACCGAATGAGATCGCGCTCGGTGCAACGCATTCCCAGCCACCTTCTTCTTTTGAAGCCATCGGATGATCGCTCCATGGTGGAAGGCATGATGCTTTTCTTCCCGCATGAGCTAGTTGAATACCAATCTTTGTTCCCATGGAATGAGCAAAATCAACGATTGGCTTTAATCGCTCCTGTTGGGCTTCGTTCCAAAGTCCAAGGCAGGTAGTCGAAATGCGCCCTTCGGGAACAACGCCAGTGGCCTCCATCATGATCATTCCGGCGCCACCCGTTGCGAAAGATCCAATGTGAACGTCATGCCACTGCGTTGCAACACCTTCTTTTGCTGAGTATTGGCACATAGGACTGACCCAGATGCGATTTGCGAATGTGACGCTACGAATGGTTACTGGATCAAAGAGTGCGGACATGTCACAAGCCTAATAGAGCATCGAAAAGCTGCGATTTGGCATAGTTCGCACATGATTCGCCGGATCGCGCCACTTCGTGACTTTCTCCGCCGGGAGAGTTCATCTGGCGTCCTATTGCTTATCGCTGCAATTCTGGGACTTGTTGCTGCGAACACACCAATAGCGGATTCATATTTCAAATTCTTGGAGATTGATTTCAAGGTTGACTGGGGTGGAATCTTCCTTGAGATGACAATTTTGAAGGTTATTAATTACGGCTTGATGACAATCTTCTTTTTTGTGGTGGGACTTGAAATTAAACGTGAAGTTACTTCTGGCCATCTATCTAAATTGCGACAGGCAGCTGCCCCATTCTTTGCTGCAATAGGTGGAATGGCGATACCTGCCGTCATTTATCTCGCAATTGCTGGTGATGCGGCGCCAGAAGGTTGGGCAATACCAGTTGCTACCGATATAGCTCTAGCTGTTGGCCTACTTGCTTTGATGGGTTCTACAGTCACACAAGGCTTGAAAGCTTTCTTATTGGCGTTAGCGGTGATCGATGACATTGGTGCGATTTTGATTATTGCTCTGGTGTACTCAAGTGGAGTTATCTTCTCCTGGCTCTTGGCTGGAGTATTGGCCGTAATAGTGACCCTTGCGCTGCAGAGATTAAAAGTTATGAAGATTTATGTTTACATTTTTGTAGGTGCCTTACTTTGGTACAGCCTTTACAAAGCAGGCTTACACCCAACTCTTGCGGGTGTAATTATGGGAATTCTTGCGCCCGCGGCTCCAATTGAAGATAAAAATTGGAGCGACTCGGAGGATGGCCAAGTAACAATCGTCGAAAAACTTGAAGCAAGATTTCATGGGCTCTCTACTTTTTTCGTCGTGCCGATCTTTGCCTTTGCCAATGCAGGCGTTGAGTTGAGCTCGAGAGCTCTTAATGATGCAATCAACTCCCCAATTGCGTGGGGCATAGTTGCCGGATTAGTCCTGGGAAAGCCCATAGGCGTATTCGCAACTGCGAAATTGGCCGCCAAGGTCAAGTTAGCTGAGCTCCCCGAAGGTGGCCGCGGGGTAAAACTATTTGCTACCGGAAGCACAGCGGGAATTGGCTTTACCGTTGCCATATTTATTGCGAAGTTAGCTTTTGAAGCTGGCCCAAATCAAGATCTTGCAGTTACTGCAGTTATTTTCGGCTCATTAATCAGCGGATTAATTGCAGTCGCGCTCTTCCGCATTGTTAAGCGCTAATTAGCGATCCTTAACCCATCCCCAAACTGATTCGGCCCCGGAGTGTCCGGTTAAGAAAATGTAGATGAGGGCAAGGATGGCAGCGCCAATTAGAAGGATCGAGACCAATCGACGAACAATTGGTGAACCTATGGTTGCGCCCTCGCGGTCCATTCGCCAACGGATAAACAAAAGAATCAAGAGAGGGATAAAGGTGAGAGGCGCGGTCTCGCCAAATTCGGCATGGCGCTCAACTTCTTTACCAAGTCGTTCTTCAAAAGATTCGCCACTTGATTTTGCGACGAAGAGAGAGATTTGTGCGATAACGGCGAAAATTATTACCAGTTTTCCGTATCGACGGGAAAAGCTCGGAACATATGACATCACTAGAGCGGCGATAGCAACTATGGGAACCAATACCACGGCGCTATGCACAACCAATGGATGAACCGGAAGTCCAAAGATCAAATCAAAAGGTCCGCCAATTTCATCAAAAAGTTTCATGGCTAAATTCTATTAGAAGCCAGCAGCTTGGCCCTCAGTGCGCGGGTCTGAGCCGAGCACAAAAGAACCACTTTCTGTAGTAGATAAGAGTTGAACAGATGAGCCATGTCCAAAAGGTGGCAACTCCTGTACTTCATGGCCTCGATTTCTGAGTTCGGTGAGGATTTCTTGAGAGACGCGACCTTCTATCTGAAGCACTCCATCAAAATTCTCTTCGGCATCAGAATAAGAAGGTCCATTTAGGTGCTGCCATCTAGGAGCTTCGGCGTTTTCTTGTGGCAAAAGGGAGAGATCAATCGCATTTGTGATTAGTTGGAAATTTGTTTGGACTTGGATATTTGCTCCAGGTGTTCCACCGACATGAGCCAAAGAGCCATCTGAGTGTGTCGCGATCCAGGCATTCAAAGTATGGGCAGGGCGCCTACCAGGAGCTATGAAATTAGGTGATTTTGGATCAAGTGAGAATCCGGTCAAACGGTTATTCATGATTATTCCGGTACCGGGTATAGCCCAGGATGCTCCAAAGCCATGAAAGACGCTCTGGATCCAAGAGACTGCATTTCCATCTCGGTCTGCTGTCAAGAAATAAGTCGTATCACTTCCTTCTTGGTTATAGCGGACTGCGCTCGTATTCGCCTTAGACATGTCAATTCTTGATCGTCGTGAGTTAATTGATTCAACAGCAAATAGTTTTTCTAAATCAAAATCTATGTACTCAGGGTCGCCTAGAAGTTCATAACGATCTTGGAAAGCAATCTTCTTAGCTTCAACCATCATGTGAATCCGATCGGCTTCACTAATTTTCGCTAGATTTTGAAGTTTCGGTAATCAATCTTCAGCGGTTCTAGCACTCGAGTTCTATGTCTAGCCAGATCACTTGCGTCAAACCAACCGTCACTACTTTCAACCAGAGCTCTAGCGATATCTCCTTCATAAAAGAAGGCACGCCCATCTCTCGCAATTGCCTCAAGAGAGCGGGCAAGATTGGGTTGAACTATTGGATCACCAGCGCGAAGGTCTGTAGGGATATCCAATGACTCGAATAAATCAGTATTTGGGAACTGCTTAAGGTGATATGCGATTCGTCTTACGAAGCCCGAAGTAACTGGGAATCCGTCTCGAGCGTAATCGATTGCTGGTTGGAGGATTTCTTGCATCGAGAGATTGCCACCATGGGCGTGAATCTCAAACCAAGTCGAGACCAGGCCAGGCACCGTGGCCGACTTGAAACCGTGATGATCAATCTTTGTTTTGAATTGATCCGCGCTCGCACCTTTGGGCGCTTCACCACTTCCATTAAATGCTTGCTGTTTCTTTCTTGCACCATCGTGAGTGATAACAAAAGCATCACCACCTAGATGAGATGCGCCCGGTTCGATGACGGAAAGGACTGCGCTGACGGTTATCGCCGCATCTATCGCGGTGCCACCACGACGGAGGGTCTCGAGGCCGGCAGAAACAGCTAATGGCTGGCTCGCCGCAACCGCACCGTTTCGGCAGAGAACATTCGCACGATGGGTTTTCATGATGGAAAAGAGTATTCCTCTTCTTCGTAGACCGGTAGATTCAAGCCATGAGCAAAGAAATCCTCGACCAATTCCGCAACGATATTGATGAAGTTGCCCGTTTCGCTTCAACTTTCGCCTTGAGCATGGATAGGAAACCAGCCGATGGTGGCTGGACAGCATCTCAGTGCCTAGCGCATTTGGCCGATGCTGAAATTTCACTCGCCCTAAGAATGAGAATGATGTTGACCGCCGATGATTACAACTTTATCTCATGGGATGAAGATGCATTCGCTGTCATTAAAGAGGACAGAGATCCAAGAACTTCAGTAGATACATTTAACTCGCTTCGCAAAGGCAATTTAGAGATTCTTGATTCACTAGATGAGTCAAATTTGTCCCGCACAGGAATTCGCCTGAACGGCGAGAAGATCACAATCATCGAATATGTAGCCATGATGTCAAGGCATGTTCGAGCACATCTAGAGCAAGCAGTTAAGGCTGCTCAAGGATAGCCAGAAGACTTTGCCTAGATGGCGTTCTTGTAGCGCCCCAAAAATTCGTTCTTGAATTCCAGGAAATTTCCTGCCTCAATCGCTAGGCGCATTTGCTCAACTAAATTAACTATGAAATGAACATTATGGATGGTCGCTAAGGTAGGACCAAGAATCTCTTTGGCGCGGAACAAGTGGTTTAGATATGCGCGCGAGTAGTTCTTGCAGGTATAGCAATCACATTCAGGATCGATCGGGGAGAAGTCTTTGCGATAAGAGCCACCTGAGACATTAAACCGACCTGTCGCCGAATAAACGGCGCTGGTTCGCGCCTCTCGAGTTGGAGCTACGCAATCGAAGGTATCTGCGCCATTTTCTACCCCGGCAAAGAGGTCGGCCGGCTCACCTATACCGAGTAAGTGACGTGGTTTGTTATCGGGCAACTCATCGACCGCCCAGCCAACAATCGTTCCGAGCTTGGATTTATCTAGCGCTCCGCCAATTCCAAAGCCATCAAATGAGATTCCGCTCGACTCCATCTCGCCCAGATCTTTAGCGGCTTTTCGTCGGAGATCTTCATATTGGGCGCCCTGCAGAACTCCGAAGAGGGCTTGGTAAGGACGATGTGATCTCGAATCAGTCAGTCGCTTGTGTTCATCCAAACATCTGATGGCCCAAAGACGAGTTCGCTCAAGTGATTCCTCTTGATACTTCTTGGTGTTGTGCAGCGTCGTCAACTCATCGAAAGCAAAGATGATGTCAGCGCCAATTTGATGTTGGACCCGCATAGATATTTCAGGAGAGAAGCGATGCATGGATCCATCGAGATGCGATTTGAAAGTAACTCCATCGTCATCAACATGAGCCAAGCGCTCTCGCTTTTCGGCTATCAAGTCATCAGAATTTAGAGAGTCACCATTCATGTCAATTACTTTTTTAAATCCCACACCCAAGGACATAACTTGGAATCCGCCGCTATCGGTGAAAGTTGGCTTATTCCAATTCATGAATTTTCCAAGGCCACCGGCTTCATCTAACGTTTCAGGGCCGGGTTGGAGATAAAGGTGGTAGGCATTCGCAAGAACAGCTTGTGCGCCAAGTTCTTCAATTGAATCCGGGAGCGCGGCTTTAACAGTTGCCTTTGTGCCAACTGGAATAAATGCCGGAGTCTTGATCTGGCCATGCGGAGTGGTGATGACGCCACTTCGTCCATGCGCTCCAGCGATTCTGCTCTTTACTTCAAAAGAAAATGACATAGCGCTCAATTGAACCACTTATATACAAGAGCGATGGTTTAGGGTCTTGCCGTGAGCGAAAAGTCTACGAAGTTGGGCAAGAATTATTGGCGACTTTGGACCGCCCATGCCACAAGCAATCTCGGGGATGGTCTGGCAACTGTTGCTTTTCCCTGGCTCGCATCAGCCGTTACTCGAGACCCATTTTTAATTGCGCTGATAACTGTTATGAGTCGATTGCCTTGGTTGATTTTTACCCTTCCTGCCGGAGTAATAACCGATCGCTTTGACCGGAAGAAAATAATCGTGGCGATGGATCTAGCCCAGGGTGGACTAGCGCTACTACTAGCAGGAGCGATTTTCTTTGAGCGGAACTCACTTCCAGCGCTCAACAACCTCACATCAGCAACGATGGTGGAAACTAATTACCTTTTATATTGGAGCCTGGTTGGCATTTCTTTGCTCTTCGGATTTGCGGAAGTTCTCCGTGATAACGCCGGCCAAACTTTCTTACCCTCAGTAGTTGCCAAAGAGAACTTGGAGAGCGCCAATGGAAAATTGTGGTCGGCGGAATATGTAATGAATAGTTTCGTGGGTCCACCCCTTGCGAGCTTCTTACTTGGAATACTTGTTTACCTACCATTCTTTATCCATAGTAATTCTTGGAACTCTAAACTTGGTGGGATCGATAACGGCCGCGACTTTTATCCTCTTTGCTCAAGAAATTCTTGAGACTTCGGTATTCGAATTTGCAATCTTGGGAACATCAGGAGCAATTGGTGGAACCCTTGGAGGAATTCTCGGACCTAAGATTTCTAAGAAACTGGGAAGCGGCCCCTCGCTTTATCTCACCCTAATTTCTATGCCGCTATTAGGTTTGGTAGTTGGATTGACTTCGAATTGGTACATCGCTTGGGTGATGATTGCGTTAACGACAATCTTCGCTGTTCTTTGGAATGTAATAACGGTTTCGCTTCGCCAGAGCATCATTCCCAGCCACTTACTGGGAAGGGTCAATAGCGTTTATCGATTTTTCGCCTGGGGCAGCATGCCAATCGGGACTTTGATTGGGGGAGCGATCGTCAGCATCACTGAGATCTTCGGGGATAGAGAGCTTGCCCTTCGTATGCCCTACTTCGTGAGCCTTGTTCTTGGGTTAGTCATCTTCGCTTTTGCTGCCCCTAGGCTCACCACTGAAAAAATTGAAAGGGCCCGAGCGGAGGGCGAACCCCTTTCATAACGGAATTTTGATAAAGCGACATTGAGTAAAACCCCCCAAATAGGGCAGACTCCGGGGCACCCCAAGGGCTTGGTGTGGGAGTAGTCGACTTCTCATACCTCGTTCTTTTTCTATCACTAGGAGAATAAATGAAAGTAAAACGCGTTGCGAAGGTGGCCTTGGTCGCTGCTGCAGCCGCTGGTCTCGTTGCTGGATCACTTGCTCCAGCTAGCGCGGCGAAGCGCTCCACAGTTGTACTCGTCACCAGCAATCAGCTAACTGGCTTGAACCCAAGCGTTGTAAATATGAACCTCACCTTCAACAGTGAAGTTGCATATATGCAGGGCTTTGGCTTCAACTACTACGACAACTCACCGAAGCTTGTAGATAACAAGATTTTCGGTTCGTACAAGATCGTAAGCCAGAAGCCATTCCGAGTTCAGTACACCGTTAATAAGGGCAAGGTGTGGTCAGATGGAACACCAATCACTGGTGTTGACCTTCTGCTCTCACACGTAATCTGCTCTTCTTCATATTCGTTCGCGACCAAGTTGGGTGACCCAACCGATCCAGAAGTAAAGCCATCCTTCAATGCGCTCTGCTATGGCGGTACGTATGACACCCACCATGTTGGTCTTCCTACTCTTTCAGCTGACAAGATGTCAGTAACGGTTGAGTACGATGCAAAGATTCCAGATTGGCAGCTATATGGACCTGGTCCATCACCTGTTCACACTTTGGTTCTGTTAGCAGAAGGCAAGACCAAGCTTCAGTCTGTAGCGGCAAATAATGCTGCTAAGGCGAAGTTCGAAAAGGCTTTCTATAACTATGACGCCAAGTTGATGGAAGCAGCTGGAAAGATCTGGTCTGAGTCATACAACATCAACAAGTTTGATGAGACCTCCAACCCACTTCTAACAGTTGGTAACGGTGGATATATTCTTAAGAGCGCAGTTCCTGGCCAAGCAGTAACTTTGGTCTTGAACCCACGCCACAGAACAAATCCATCTGGCCCTGCAACAAGTGGAGTTAAGACAGTTGTCTTCCGCATCATTGGTGATGGAACCGCAGCTGCACAGGCTCTCCGCAACCAGGAAGTTGATATCTACCAAGGCCAGCCAACAGCTGACTCAGTAAACCTCCTCAAGGCAATCCCAACTGCGAAGGTAATTGGTGGCGACCAGGCTGTTTATGAGCACATCGACCTACGTGTTGATACCGCTTCAGGCGTTTCCGAGCCTTACACCGGTCCATTCAAGGGAATGGATCAGCGCGCGATTGATCTACGTACTGCGTTCTTGATGGCTTACCCACGCGATGAAATCGTGGATAAGTTGATTAAGCCAATCAACGAGAAGGCAGTTCGTATGGACTCAGTACTTCTATTCCCAGGTGAGCCTGGCTACAAGGAACTTATCGCCAAGACTGGCGTTTCCAAGTACACCAAGGGCACACAGGCAGAGCGCGAAGCAGCAGCTCTTGCGTTGGTAAAGAAGTACTATCCAAATGCTTCTGCTACTACCCCTGGATTCACCGTTAAGTTGAATTGGGGAACACCTTCAAATGCACGTCGTGCCGCTTCAGCTCAGTTGGTAACAGCTGCGCTAGGAAGAGCTGGTATCAAGGTTGATGCTCCTGGTAGCGCAACTTGGTCACGTAACCTCTCCTCAAGCGCCTTTGATGCATTCTTCTTCGCATGGGTGAAGTCATCCATTACACAAGATGGAAATGCTGACCTCTTCTATTCCACAGGTGGTAACAACTACCTCGGTTATGCGAACAAGAAGGTAGATGAAGCAGTTGATGTTCTTCGCGCCAAACTTCTCACCGAGAAGCAGAAGCTCGATTACTACTTAACTGTAGAGAAGGAAATCATGGCTGATGCTGTGACTCTTCCTATCTTCCAGCACCCAGGCGTTACAGCTGTCAATGCGAAGCTGCAGAACGTCAAGCCAAATCCACTTTCACCACAGTTGGTTTGGAACTATTGGGAGTGGAAGTACTAATAGCTCCTCTTTTTGAGGGCTAAGAAGCAGTAAATTAAGTGGCACCCGGGCTAAACTCGGGTGCCACTTAATACATGTAAAGGGGGATTTTGAGTTGCTTGCTTATGTGATGCGTCGAATTGGCGCTCTCTTTGTAATCCTCTTTGGTTCAAGTTTTCTTCTTTATAACTTAGCGGCAATCTCTACCGACCCAATTGCCGAATTGCGACTAAGCGATGCTCCGAATAAGGAGCAATTAATCCTCAACTTAACGCGCGAACTGCGTCTAGATCTGCCAGCCCCCGTCAGATACTTCATCTGGTTGCGTGGCGTCTTGGGAGTATTCGTGGGAAACCCGAACTTCGGTCTCACTCGAGAACAAGAACCTGTAGTAACTGCAATTGCCGGAGCCATTCCGGTCACTGTTCGACTTGTATTTGTCGCGACCATAGTTGCAATTGTCCTTGGAATATCGCTCGGTATTACTTCTGCGCTCCGTCAATACACTCGTTTCGATTACGGAATGACCTTCTTTGCATTCCTTCTCTTCTCACTACCAATCTTCTGGGTCGCAGTTCTACTCAAGCAATATCTGGCAATCGACTTCAATGACTTTCTAGTAAATGCGGTGATCTCGCCCGGGTGGATCATTGGTTTAAGTGTTGCGGCCGGCTTCTTCTGGGCCGCCATATTCAGTGGTAGTCGCAAGAGAGTCTCTCTAATATTCATTGGAGTATTTATCGCCAACTCTGCTCTACTTACTGTCATAAGCGTTACTAAGTGGTTTGCCTATCCACGCCTTGGTCCAATCGCTATCGCAGTGCTAGGTGTAGGTATCGCCTTTGGAGTTACATATCTATCAGTTGGGTTAAGTTCGCAAGCCGCGCTAAGAACTTCGCTTCTAATGGCAGCTGCAGGAACTATCTCTTATTTCCCAGCCCAGACACTTCTTAACTCCGATCGCCCGCGCGTTGGGCTGCTCATTCTCCTTGTTCTCCTTGTTGTGGTATCTGTCGCGGGTTCTTTCATATTCTCGAGAATCGATCGCGGGCCGATTATCAGAACCAGTCTCATAACTTCATTCCTGATTGGTCTTCTCATATTAGTAGACCGTCTAATGCAAGCATGGCGTCCATTTTTGGAAAGCGACGATGTTAATTTCAGACCAGTTGCAACAATCGGTCAGTCGACAATCTGGCTTTCAGAAGTCCCATTCTGGGTAAGGGTCCTGGATCAAGTAATGCACCTGATTCTTCCCACCATTGCCTTGACTCTAATTTCATTTGCTGGGTATATCCGTTTCTCGCGCGGAACCCTGCTTGATGTTTTGAATCAGGATTACATCAGAACAGCTCGCGCGAAAGGTCTAAATGAGCGCACTGTCATTATGCGCCATGCTTTTAGAAACACAATGATCCCGCTTACCACCATCATGGTCGCAGATATTGCTGGAATCGTCGGAGGCGCAATCATCACGGAGCGAGTGTTTGCTTGGCAAGGAATGGGAACTTTGTTCAATAAAGCAATTGTTAGTTTCGACTTGAATTTGCTGATGGGAGTTTCAATCTTCCTATCAGCTCTGGCGATTATTGCGAACTTGATTGCCGATCTTCTTTATTCAGCACTCGACCCACGAATTCGAGTAGGAGCAGGCAAGTGATGGCTAAAAAAGACAAAGTAGTCGAGCAGGCCTCGGTCGACCAGAGCGAAAATGCAATTCTAAATAAGGAGACTGAAGGTCTTAGCCAGGGACAAATCGTTTTTCGTCGCTTTGTCCGGCATAGAGCGGCAATGATTTCTGTGGTCATACTTTTTACGCTTATTGCTTTGGTCTACACTGCACTAGATTGGCGAATCGGTAGCAAGGATGATCCTTACGTAATTCCGGGTTGGTGGAAGTACAATTTCGAAGATCTTCCTCCATTGAGATTTGAAGATTGTCCTGGCGGAACTGTTGGATGCCCAACTATTGATGGCATTCCGTTTCTTGACGGTGATGGTGTGCAGCTGGGCGAGCATCCATTTGGTCAGGATGACATAGGCCGGGATTACTTTGCTCTCGTTATGCGCGGAGCTCAACGCTCCATTCTCGTTATGTTCATTATTGGAATAATTGCAGCGACTCTTGGAACCGTGATTGGTTCAATCGCAGGTTACTTCCGCGGTTGGGTTGATGCAATCTTGATGCGACTTGTTGATTTCATAATCACTATCCCTGTCATCATCATCGGCTCGGTAATTGGTTATCACTACGGAAACAAAGGCGCTGCATTCTTGGCGGTATTGCTTGGTATTTTCGCTTGGACAGGTTTATCACGTCTAGTTAGAGGTGAATTCCTTTCACTTCGAGAACGAGAGTTCGTCGACGCGGCGCGCGTTGCAGGAGCAAGCAATCGAAGAATAATCTTTAAGCACATCCTGCCTAATGCAATTGGTGTAATCATTGTGTCGGTTACCTTGCTGATGTCGGGAGCAATCTTGCTTGAGACTGCACTTAGCTTCCTTGGATTCGGCGTCACCGCTCCGGATGTCTCGCTCGGGCTTCTAATCTCGACTTATCAGGATGCCTTTACCACCCGTCCTTGGCTCTTCTGGTACCCAGGTATTTTCATTATCGCCATCGCACTCTGCATTAACTTCATTGGGGATGGTCTAAGGGATGCCTTTGATCCTCGTCAACGTCGCCGCTTATCTCGCAAAGATAAAGCGAATGCGCGCATGATGAAGAATCGAAGTGAGGTAGCCTCGTGATTGACCTAGTTACTAAAGACGAGTGCAATAACACCAATAGCAAAGATCACCAGATTGATGACTATTGCTCCGTAGTTGAAATGGAATTCATAGGCAACCGAGGGCGCGCTCTTAAATCTTTGGAACTGGTCCAATTTGCTTCTCGCGATTGCAGCAGCAGCACCCGAGTTGGTTCTCGGACTGTCGCCGGCGCGGATGACGTTGTTCTCTTTCAAGTTGAGGCCGCGCATCTCAGATTGATGGATAGTTCGACTGTGGTATCTACCGGGCGCGGGAGCAGCGAAAGCTTGGATCTTCCCCTTCTTTCCTTTTCGATCGAAGGTGATGATGCTCATCGTGTATCTTGTTTCAATATCGTCAACTTCATGCCAACCAATTCGATGTCGAGAGAGCGGATTGATAATCTCCAAACCTTCGTCATAGAAGATTACCGCGGGATGAAGAAATATTTGATAGAAGATTGCGCATACGAGCGCACCCCAGATTGCTGCGACCATGCCACTTGCAAAACCGAAGTCAAGGAAATTGACGTAGACAAGCAGGCTAATAAAGAAGAAGCCCAAGAAGGCAAAGACATAGGAACTCGTAGGCCGGAAGAGTTCGCGGTTATTCATGAAGAAATCTTCTCATGTGAAATAGAAAAGAGAGCTGCATAATGAGCGAAGCAGTCCTTCAAGTACGCGATTTCACAGTCGAATTCTGGGTAGATGGCGTCTGGTATCCAGCTGCAATAAAAATGAATTTCGATGTCCATGCTGGAAAGACACTAGCAATTGTTGGAGAGTCAGGCTCAGGTAAGTCGACTACTGCCATGGGA
>RGJX01000026.1 GCA_010023045.1 Actinomycetota bacterium
ACCCAGATCAGATAAACCCAGATCAGATAAACCCAGATCAGAAAGATTCAAAACTGATCGTCCTAAATTTAAGAAACCGATACCTGAAGAAGAAGAGCGTCGCCAACGAAGTTTTGAAACCCCCTCAATTCCTGCTGATATAACAGGTGAGGAATTGGAGAAAAAGATTGCCTACCAAATCGCTTCACTTACTCCAAGTAACGCAAAGAGCGTAGCCCGACATTTGGTCGCACTAGAGCGGTTTCTTGAAACCGAACCAGAGCGCTCCTACTTGCATGGCAAAGAGATTGCATTCCGCGCTGGTCGGTTAGGAATAGTCCGCGAAAGAGCGGGAGTTGCTGCGCTCCGTGCTGGTCACTACAAAGAGGCGCTGAAGGAGCTACGCGCCGCAAGTCGGATTGGTGGGTCGATTGAACTTGAGCCCTTCATTGCTCAATGCGAAGCAGCTCTTGGAAATGCGCGAAAAGCACTTGAAATTGCGGGGGCCGTTTCGGAATCAAAACTAAGCAAGGCCGGCAGAGTCGAGATGCGTATCGCAGCTTCCAGTGCCAGGTCATCTCTAGGGCAATTTGATGCGGCCGTCCTGACACTTAAGTGCAAAGAACTCAATGAGAGCGATCCAGTCTGGAGCAAGAGATTGCGAAAAAGTTACTACGAAGCGTTGCTAAAAGCGGGCAGGAGTAGCGAAGCGGATGAGTTTATAGCTCGATTTCCACAACTAGTAATTGATGAGGATAAGTAACTAAATTATTCGTTAATCATTCCGCCAATAGATAGTCCTAATGAATTATCCCAAAAAATATTAATTGGATTGAGTGGAGGAATGTGATGGCTAATAAAGGCAATCAATACAAAAACCGAGTGGAGTTGGCTGGCCGGGTTAGTGGCGAACCATCTGAGAAGACCTTGCCAAGCGGCGATGTTGTCGCGGAATTCAGATTGGTGATTGATCGTGATGATCGTGAAGGGGTAGATACCCTCGATGTAGCTGTATGGAAGGCGCAACTTCGTAAACGCGCTCTCTCTTTAGAAGCCGAGGAGTGGATTGGCATAAAAGGAGTACTTAGAAGGCGCTTTTGGAAAGGTAGCACCGGCATCGCAAGTCGTTGGCAGGTCGAAGCGCGCGAAATAGAGCGAATTTAGGTACCTTTTCGCCATGGCAAATGATCTTTTCTCGGCACTACGCACCTACCTGACCAAAATCAGCAGCGGGGAGAAGACTCCTCAAGAAGTGGCCGCAGCCCTTAATGCTTGGGCGCGCGAGAGCGGTGAGGCGATTAAAGTGAAGATTGAAGAGGAAGTTAAGAAAAATGTATCCCGGATGGGATTTGCTAAGGCGAGTGATCTGAAGCGGCTGGAGCGCGAGATTATGGAGCTAAAGGCGCTTGTGAAAGGTAAAGCCACGAGCGCTAAAAAGAAGCCCGATGTGAAGAAAAAAGTAAGCGTTGCCAAGGCGCGGAAGCCCAACACCGCCAAGAAGAAGGGCAAATAATGAGCTCTCAAAATAGCTCGCTAGAGAGTACTGAGCGAATAACGGCAATAAAACGGAAAGTAAATGAGATTGGTCTGTCTCCGCTCGAGGAGCATGGGCTGAAATTTGAAGAAGTGAATCGAGACTTAACCGAAGCTCTCACATCTGTCGAAGGCATTTCTAACTCTCAATAAATACTCTTCTTTGAAGCTATTTCGAGAAACAAGGGAAGAAGATGCGAAATAGATTGGATTCTGAATTGGTGCGAAGAGGTCTTGCGCGTTCGCGAGAACATAGTCAGGACTTGATTGAGCGAGGCTTTGTGAAAATTGACGGAATGCCCGCAACAAAATCCGCTACTCGGGTCGCGACGGAAGACTCGATCACTGTAAATCTTCCTAGTGATGAATTTGTCTCTCGGGGTGGAATCAAATTAGCTGGAGCGCTCGATCACTTCAGGGAGTTGAAAATTGAGGGTAAGAGATGCCTGGATGCCGGAGCTTCCACGGGTGGATTTACCGATGTTTTACTTCGAAAAGGTGCTGCAAACGTAGTTGCAGTAGATGTCGGATATGGACAGCTTGCTTGGGAGCTTCAGCAAGATCCACGAGTTGAAGTCCGCGATCGCACGAACATTCGCGAGTTGCAGATTGGAGACCTAGGCGCCCCGGCTGAATTTGTCGTGGCCGATCTCTCGTTCATCTCTTTGAAAACAGTCCTCCCAGCCTTAATCTCACTTGCGACTGCGGATGCCGACTTCGTACTAATGGTCAAACCACAATTTGAAGTTGGTAAGGAGCGGCTCGGTTCCGGCGGCGTCGTGAGGGAGCCACAATTGCGAGTAGGCGCTGTGATGGAAGTGGCGCAGCGTGCTTTTGAACTCGGGATCGGATGTGCGGGTGTAATTGCCAGTACCCTCCCCGGACCTTCAGGAAATGTGGAATATTTCCTCTGGTTAAGACGCGGAGCACCGGCTCCGATTGAAGGCGAAGTCGTAAACGCTGTAGCGAAAGGACCGAAGTAGATGAGTCGAAGCATCATCCTTGTTCTACATCCGTCGCGCCCCGAAGCACATCGACTTGCTAGTGAAGTTGTGCAATCTCTCAATAAAGAGGACATCAGTGTCTGGTCTGCGACTGAAGTTTCGGTTCCCGGAGTGGAATCAAAGAGCAACGAAGAGATTCGAGAGAGCATTAAGAAGCATGAATTAGTACTTGTATTAGGCGGCGATGGAACCATCTTGCGTGGCGCTGAAATCGCTCATGGGACAGATATCCCGGTTCTTGGAATCAATTTAGGTCATGTTGGTTTTCTCGCACAGATAAAAAAGCCCACCGTAAATGAACTTGTTTCTGCGATAAAAAATCGGAGCTATAAATTTGAAAAGCGAATGACTCTCGCCTACAGAGTTGTTCGCGGGGAATCTACAATCACTGAGGGATGGGCACTTAATGAAGTTACAGTAGAGCGAAATACTGAAGCGATGATCGAACTTTTCGTACAGATTGATCATCGCCCCTTATCCCGCTGGGGATGCGATGGAGTTATCTGTGCGACTCCTACAGGCTCAACTGCCTACGCCTTCTCGGCAGGTGGACCGGTCGTATGGCCAGATGTTGAAGCGTTGGTACTCCTTCCATTGGCAGCACATGCGCTCTTCTCCGATCCAATGGTTGTCTCGCCTGAATCTGAGATTGCAATAGATGTTGAGAGCGAAAGTGGAGTGCTATCGGCTGATGGTCTCCGTAAATATCAACTACTCGAGGGCGACAGAATTCTTCTTACGAGCGCTAAGAGTTTTATATCCCTTGCGCATTTAGATGATGTGGCTTTCACCGATCGCCTGGTTGCGAAATTTAAGCTCCCAGTTGATGGCTGGCGAGGTGAGTGATACGAGCCTCGAAGGAAGAACTCGACTTGAAGAGGTCTCCATCAAAGGGCTTGGGGTAATCGACAACGCAACTATTGAGTTTGCCCCTGGGTTAAACGTTATAACGGGCGAGACAGGCGCCGGTAAAACTATGGTTCTAACGGCGCTATCCCTCGTCCTGGGAGGAAAGACAGATTTAGATTTGCTTCGGAAAGGCGCGGAACGATTGATCGTTAGCGGAAGATTTAGCGCAACGACGTCCGAAAATGAATCTCTCCGAGAATTGATTAAGGAGCATGAAGTTGAGTTAGATGATGGCTCACTCCTTCTGGCCCGCACTTTGAATTCAGAAGGTAAGAGTCGCGCCACATTATGCGGCATTACTACCACCGCATCTGTTCTTGCTTCTTTTGCCGCAGAGTTGATTGAGATCCACGGACAGCATGGAACTCTGCAACTTTCAAAGGCACACCGACAACGCGAGTTGTTAGATCGATTCGGCGGGAAAGAGATCGAGGCGGCTCTGAATTCCTATCAAAGAGCTCTCGCAAAGTATGAAGACATCACCATACGAATTGAGGATCTAAAAAAGTCGCTCTTGGACCGCGACCGAGAAATCACAGACCTCAAAGAACTCCTCGCAGAGTTTGCCAAGCTGAAGCCAGTCCAAGATGAACTCCAGCACATTGATATGGAAGTTCGGAAGCTGGAGAGCGTCGAAGATATTCGAATTGCGTTATCAACTGTATTAGAGGCCATTAATGGCGAAGAGAGCGGTGCTGACACTTCGCTCGGAACTGCTCGGCGCGCGCTTCAAGCAATTCGTGACAAAGACCCGGTAATCGAGAGCGCTGCTGCCAAGATAGAGAGCGCCTATTTTGAGGCAACTGATGCAGCGAGTGAACTTCGCCATTTTCTTGAGAATCTCGCTGCCGACCCAGCTCGATTAGAGGCGCTACTTAATCGCAGGGCGGCCCTTAGATCTTTCGCGAAGAGGTTTGGAACTGGAAGTGGACTGGAGGAAGCGCTGTCGAGTGCCTTAGAGCGCGCCGAATTGGCAAAGACTCGCATGAAAGATTTAGGCGGTGGCGAGAGTCGTGTTGAGGAGTTGTTATTGGAGCAGCGCTCGATATTTGACGAAATGGTGAAGGCCGCGAAAGTTCTTTCCCAGTCACGCAATAAGCACGCGACATCACTCAGCGCTGAAGTCACAAAAGAGATTCGCGAATTGGCGATGCCAAAAGCAGCGTTTCAATGCCGAGTAAGTGAAGTCTTTGCCACAGAGGGAAATTTGGAGTTAGTTCCGTTAGCGAAGTTAAATCGTTTTGGAAATGATGAAATCGAGATGCTCTTTACCGCTCATGCTGATGGAGAACTTCTGCCGATTTCTAAGGCAGCTAGCGGCGGCGAGTTATCCCGACTGATGCTCGCGCTAGAAGTAGTTGTTGCAGCCACCTCACCGCGCGGCACTTACTTGTTCGATGAGATAGATGCAGGCATCGGCGGAAGAGCTGCACTTGAAGTTGGTAAGCGGCTAAAGCGTCTCTCTAAGAGCGCTCAGATAATTGTTGTCACACACTTGCCGCAAGTTGCTATTTGGGGTGACAACCATTTAAGGGTTCTCAAGGATTCAAACGGGAGCATTACCGAATCTTCTGTAACTGTTGTAACGGGTGGCGAACGAGAGAGCGAGATTGCTCGAATGCTCTCCGGTCTTGAGGACTCCGAACACGCCCAAGATCACGCGAGAGAATTGCTTGATTTAGTAAATGGGTGAGTGGGTGATAAGTTAGTGCTCCATGACCGCCCCTCATGTGACGAAGCATCTATTCGTCACCGGCGGAGTCGCCTCAAGTCTTGGTAAAGGTCTCACCGCTTCAAGCCTTGGTAGGTTGTTACGTGCGCGCGGGCTTCGAGTAACGATGCAGAAGCTAGATCCGTACATAAATGTTGATCCTGGGACCATGAATCCATTTCAGCACGGAGAGGTTTTTGTGACCGATGATGGCGCTGAAACAGATCTCGACATCGGACACTATGAGCGATTCCTGGATACCAATCTCCATGGCTCAGCCAATGTCACAACTGGACAGGTCTATTCTCGAGTCATCGCAAGGGAGCGTCGCGGTGAGTATCTCGGAGATACAGTCCAAGTCATTCCGCATATAACAAACGAAATCAAAGATCGAATCCGCGCGATGGCTACACCTGACATTGACATAGTCATTACAGAGGTTGGCGGAACTGTGGGAGATATTGAATCTCTACCATTCCTAGAAGCGGCTCGCCAGATTCGCCAAGAAGTTGGTCGGGAGAATGTTTTCTATCTACATGTCTCTTTAGTCCCATACATTGGCCCCTCAGGAGAACTGAAAACTAAGCCCACCCAACACTCGGTCCAGGCGTTACGTTCAATTGGTATAAGCCCTGATGGCGTAGTACTTAGATCTGATCGTGAGATACCGCTAAGTGTGAAGAAAAAGATCTCATTAATGTGCGATGTTGACCAAGAAGCAGTGGTTGCCGCAGTCGATGCTCCATCCATCTATGACATTCCAAAAGTCCTTCATAGAGAGGGACTTGATGCATACATCGTTCGACGCCTCGGACTTCCTTTCCACGATGTCGAATGGGGGGAGTGGGATCAACTTCTAAGCCGCGTTCACAATCCTTCAAGGAGCGTGAGAGTTGCCTTGGTCGGAAAGTATGTGGATCTTCCAGATGCCTACCTCTCCGTAACTGAGGCTCTTAGGGCCGGTGGTTTTGATAACAACGTGAAGGTAGAAATCAAATGGGTTGTGAGTGATGAATGCGAAACTCCCGCTGGCGCTAAACAACAACTCGGAGATGTCGATGCAATCTGCGTCCCAGGAGGTTTCGGCGTAAGAGGCATAGAAGGAAAAGTCGGTGCCCTTAAGTTTGCTCGCGAGAACTTGATACCTTCGCTCGGATTGTGTTTGGGGCTTCAATGTATGGTTATCGAAGCAGCGCGAAATTTGGCAGGTATAGCAGGAGCCAACTCTGCTGAATTTGAACCAACCACTACCCATCCAGTCATTGCCACAATGGCTGGCCAAGAGAAGGTCGTCTCAGGTGAGGCAGATATGGGTGGATCGATGCGCTTGGGTCTATATAAAGCTCTTTTAGGAAAGGGTTCGATTGTTGCTGAGGTATACGGCAAAGAAGAGATATCGGAACGACATCGACATCGCTATGAAGTAAACAATAATTATCGCGAGCAGATCGCAAAGTCTGGACTGATGTTTAGCGGGATATCGCCTGATGGGTCGCTAGTTGAGTTTGTTGAATTGCCACGAGAGATACATCCTTATTATGTGGGCACTCAAGCACATCCTGAGTTTAGATCTCGACCCACGAGACCACATCCGCTTTTTAGTGGCTTGATTAAAGCTGCCATTAACCGTGGAAAATAGGGTTCTACTTCAAAGTTTCCTAAGCCACATCGGAGTAGAGCGCGGCCTAAGCAAGAACACTCTCGCCGCTTACCAGCGCGATTTAGTTAAGTTGAGCGCATTTCTCGAGAACCGAAATCTGACTTTTACCAGTGCGAAGCGAACTGACCTCGTAGATTTCCTATCAAGTTTGAGAGCTGCAGGTCTTGTCGAAGCAAGTATTGCTCGCGTTACTGTATCGATTAGAACTTTCTATAGATTTCTCGCAAAAGATCGAAACCTTGAAGATATTGGTCGCGATTTGATACCCCCAACAATCCCGAAGAGACTTCCAAAAGCTCTCTCAGTGGCCGAGATTGAGAGTTTGATTTCTGCAGCTCCCTTAGAAGGGATGGGGATTCGTGACCGGGCAATGTTGGAATTGCTCTACGCAACTGGTGCACGGGTGAGCGAGATAATCTCCCTAAACGTTGAGGATGTAAGGCAATCTGAAGCGCAAAGCGGGGAGATCACGACCATTCGACTATTTGGAAAAGGCAGAAAGGAGCGAATTGTTCCCATGGGTACCTTTGCCAAGAAAGCTGTCGAGGATTATCTAGTTCGCCTCCGTCCTACCCTCTTAAAAGGGGATCAAAAAGCGCTCTTTCTAAATGTCCGCGGGGGGAGAATTTCCCGCCAAAGCGCCTGGAACATTGTTCTAGACACCGCAGAGCGCTGCGGGCTTAGTGGGCGAGTTTCACCGCATGCGCTTAGACATTCATTTGCTACGCATTTATTGGATGGTGGAGCTGATATTCGAGTAGTCCAAGAGTTGCTGGGACATGCATCAGTTAGCACCACTCAGATTTACACACTCGTGACTATCGACAAACTCCGTGAGAGTTACGCCCTGGCTCATCCAAGAGCCAAATAATCGAATCTACCGACCGCGTAATCTTCGCGCGATTATTGATTGATCGCCTTTGGCTTCAAGATCGGCAATAACTATCGAGAGCGCTTCACGAACTATTCTCCCGCGATCGACTGCTAATCCAAGATCTCCTCGGAGATGGAGTCGAGCTTGCTCTAAATCAAATAGCTCTTCTGGTGAGAGATAAACAGTTATCTTCTCATCGTGCTTCTCTCGACCTGATGGTCCTTTATCAAGTCCGGTTGGTTTTCTTCGCGGGGTCTGCCGTACCCCAGAGGCGTTTTTGGTCTGTGATTTCGTAACAGTTGAAGTAGTTGGTCGATTTGTGTGGACAACTTCCTCAACGACTTCAACTTGATCTGGGACGGCACTCAAAGTTGTCTTGCGGAAAAGTTCGTCAGCGCCAGGAAGGCTTATGCGTCGAGTCATCGGACACCTCCAATTGAAATTAACTCGCGAGCTAAACGACGGTATGAAGCGGCACCCACGGAGGAGCTGGCGTACGAGGTAATCGGCTCACCAGCAACAGTTGTTTCCGGAAACCGAACAGTACGTGCAATAGTGGTATCGCAAATCTTGCTTGGGAAAGCCTCGCTTATTCGTTCTAGCACTTCGCGGCTATGAACTGTTTTGCGATCAAACATGGTGGGGAGTATGCCTAAAAGCTTTAAATCAGGGTTTGTGTTTACCTGAACCTTCTTAATGATGTCATCGAGTAGGGCTACTCCTCTAAGCGCAAAATACTCGCACTCAAGTGGCACTAGAACCCAGTTAGATGCTGTTAGAGCATTAACAGTGAGCAAACCAAGAGATGGTTGGCAGTCGATGAGGATTACATCGTAGAAATCGCGGACTGGCTGCAGTACTCGCTTTAAGATTTTTTCTCGAGCAATTACATTTACTAGACCACCTTCAGCGCCCGCAAGATTCTCATGCGCTGGAACCATATCCATTCCAGGTACGCTAGTTTTCAGTAAGAAGTCATCTATTTTTGTTGATTCATCCATCATCAGGTCGTAGATGGAACCCTCTATCTCGCGCGTTGAAACATTGAGCCCAACGGAGAGTGAATGTTGGGGGTCAAAGTCAATCAACAGAACTCGTCGTCCTAGTTCAGCAAAAGCTGCACCGAGATTAATTGTGGTAGTTGTTTTGCCGACTCCGCCCTTTTGGTTTACAACTGAGATGACTTGGGCATCGCCATGAGTCGTCAATGGCGCAGGATCGGGAAAGATTGGAGTCGGCCGATTTAATACTGATGAGGTTGTTACTATCTCGCTATCGCTCTTCGACGTGTTTCTAATTGTCGATTTAGCGTTCAAACGAGAAATCTCTGAAGCACTTTTTGCCATGGCGCGACTTTACGCAGATGGTTTCGGAATCTTGGAGCGACACGCGTAGAGTTCTCGCGCTATGACAAATGAAAGCGCGGAACTCTCAACTCAAACTTTAGGTTCAGCGACCTCTGAAACGAACACTTCTTTCCAAGGAGAAGGACGGATTAGCGGTTTCTCGGTTAAGTTAGAGAATTTTGACGGCCCCTTCGATCTCCTCCTGCAACTTATTTCCCGACATAAGATGGATATTACGGAGGTCGCGATTGCGACTGTCACCGATGAATTCATCGCACATATAAAGGCCCTTGAAGAGACTGAAGTGGGTTGGAAACTAGATCATGCAACTGAGTTCCTTGTAGTGGCCGCAACTCTTTTGGATTTGAAGGCGGCGCGGTTGCTGCCCTCTGGCGAGATAGATGATGAAGCAGATTTAGCCCTTCTCGAGGCTCGAGATCTTCTCTTTGCTCGCCTGCTCCAGTACCGAGCATTTAAGGAGATTGCGACGATTCTTGAAAGGCGTATCGAGCTCCAGGAGAGGACTTTTCCGCGGAGCGTGGCCTTGGACTCTGCTTTTGCCGCGCTACTTCCAGAAGTGCTCATTGGGGTAACTCCGGAACGCTTTGCGGCGATTGCCAATCGCGTTTTGACGCCAAAGACCACTCCAACGCTATCTACCGCCCATCTTCACTTACCGATGGTGAGCGTCGCAGCCGAAGCCAATCACCTAGTGGGCCTCTTGAGGCGCCAGAAGAGCGCCTCTTTCCGCTCTCTTGTTGCCGATGCGCCCAATACCTTAGTTGTGGTTGCCCGATTCCTGGCGCTTCTTGAGCTATATCGTGAGGCACAGATTCGTTTCGAGCAGGTATTGGCTCTAGGGGAGCTTCAAATTAGTTGGACTGGAAGTGATGATGGAGAAGTGAGCGTAAGCGACGAGTTTGATCAACCAATCAAGGTGGAAGGTGAGGACCAAGATGTCTGAACGGGAACTGGAGAGATCGATAGAGGCAATCCTGATGGTGGTTGAAGAGCCACTCTCCGAAGTAGTTTTGGCCCAAATCATCGAGCGCCCTACCGAAGAGATTCTCGAAGCGCTTCAACGCCTTTCAGCCCAATACGAGAGCGAACAACGGGGCTTTGAACTCAAGCAGATATCAGGTGGTTGGCGCTTCTATAGCCATCCGGATTTAGCCCCATTGGTTGAGAAGTTTGTGCTTGATGGCCAACAGGCGAAGTTGACTCAGGCCGCTTTAGAAACCTTAGCCGTGATTGCTTATCGCCAACCAATCTCGCGCGCCCGAGTATCTGCGATTCGAGGAGTCAATGTCGAGGCTGTCATGAAGACCCTGGTTAATCGCGGCCTAGTTGAGGAGTGCGGGGTCGAACATGAGACCGGTGCAATTCTTTACCGAACCACAAACTACTTTCTTGAGCGGATTGGACTCAATAAGGTTGAAGATTTACCGGCGCTGGCACCCTTCTTGCCAAGCGTTGACGGCTTAGACGAGGTTATCGCCTCCCTGGCTGAGTAATAGCCCTTAGACTCCGCCGGTGGCGGAGATTCGATTGCAGAAATACCTTGCTGATGCCGGGGTGGCGAGCCGTCGTAAATGCGAAGAGCTGATTGAGGCCGGCCGCGTCAAGGTAAATGGAAGAGTCTTGAGAACTCTTGGATCAAAAATCAACCCGTTAAACACTAAAGTTGAAGTTGATAATAAACCAATTACTGCCGTTTCAACAAAGACTTACATTGCGTTTTATAAACCCAGGAGCATTTTGTCTACCATGTCGGATGATCGCGGAAGACGTTGCATAGGGGATTTCTTCCAAGATCGTTCGGATCGCCTCTTTCACGTTGGTCGGCTGGATAAGGAGAGCGAGGGACTAATTCTTCTAACAAATGATGGAGATTGGGCTCAGCTAATTAGTCATCCCTCACACGGAGCTGTAAAAACTTACGAAGTGATAGTGGAGGAGAACGTCACCCGGTCCATTCTGGCAAATTTAAGTCGAGGGGTAAGACTAGAAGATGGGTTAGCCAGAGGGGAGCGGACTAGATTGATCCCGGGCGGATTTGAGATTGAAATCCATGAAGGTCGGAATCAGATTGTCCGCCGAATGGCAGCTAGCCAAGGTTTAACTGTTCTAAGGCTTAAGCGAACTCAGATTGGCAAGATTCGGCTAGGGGAATTGAAATCGGGAAAGTGGAGATATTTATCTAACGTTGAAACGACAAACACATAAATAGATTTATTAATAAATAAGCTTTTTTTAGAAGTGTCAATTTATCTACATGTCAGTTTTCTAGAGCATTCTAAAAATGGTTTTATCGACAATACTGTGTTCGAAATTCCTTTAAAAATAAATAAGTCGACATTTTGGCCCTAAAGGACGAAGCCAAGTAATTGTCGACTTTTTCGGCAGAGCATCCGCTCGGCGGCGTATAGCGTTTTATTAAT
>RGJX01000027.1 GCA_010023045.1 Actinomycetota bacterium
TGGAGTTATTAACAAAACCGCATTGGTCTTCGGACAAATGGATGAGCCACCTGGAACCCGTCTTCGTGTAGCACTTTCTGCGCTAACCATGGCTGAGTACTTCCGCGATGTGCAGAAGCAGGATGTGTTGTTGTTCATCGACAATATCTTCCGCTTTACCCAAGCAGGCTCTGAGGTTTCAACCCTCCTTGGTCGTATGCCATCGGCCGTGGGTTACCAGCCAACACTTGCCGATGAGATGGGCGTTCTTCAAGAGCGAATCACCTCAACTCGCGGTAACTCAATTACCTCGATGCAGGCAATTTATGTTCCTGCCGATGACATCACCGATCCAGCTCCACACACCACATTCGCCCACCTTGATGCGACGACGGTTCTCTCTCGTCCAATTTCTGAGTTGGGTATCTATCCTGCTGTGGATCCACTTGATTCAACATCACGTATCTTGGATCCGCGCTACATCGGTGAGAATCACTTCCGCGTTGCAAACCGCGTCAAGCAGATCTTGCAGCGCTACAAGGATCTCCAAGACATCATCGCAATTCTTGGTATCGATGAACTCTCCGAAGAGGATCGAATTCTCGTCGGACGCGCTCGTCGTATCCAGCGCTTCCTCTCCCAGAACACCTTCGTTGCGAAGGTCTTCACCGGCATCGATGGCTCATTTGTTCCACTTACCGAAACAATTGCAGCATTTGATGCGCTGGCAAATGGTGATTATGACCATGTTCCTGAGCAGGCATTCTTCATGTGCGGTGGCCTAGAAGATGTTGAGCGCAAGGCTGCAGAATTGGCGAAGAGCTAAATCTAATGAGCGATAACGTCCTGACTGTCGAATTCGTAACGCCAGAAGCGCGGATCTTCTCGGGTAAAGCAAAGATGGTATCTGCGCGCACCCTGGAAGGTGATTTAGGAATACTTCCTGATCATGCCCCGCTTCTTGGCGTACTTGTCGATGGAAGAGTTGTTATCAAGGGCGTTGAAGGTGGCGAAGAGGAATTCCAAGTAAGCGGTGGATTTCTCTCGGTCGCAAACAATCGTGTCTCAATTCTCGGTGAAGCCAGCGCCCTTTAAAGCGCTTTTCTTGGCGCTCGCCGTTTTGGCGAGTAGCGCTATGCCGGCTTCGGCTCACCAACCCGTATTTCTCACCTCTGAATCAGCGCGAATTGATGCCAGCCCAGTCTTAGTCGAGGGCAGCATCTCCTTTGCAGTAACTGCAAACTTCACTAAATCCGGCGAGCGCAGATATTTCCGGTTCGCGCTTCGTGAAGGTGAAGCGCTAAAGCTTGAGTATCTAATCTTGGATCGCCGCCCGGAGAGCGCACTTAAGAATTCGCAACTTCCCTTAGTCACAATCACCTCACCAAGCGGTAAGAAATCAAACCTGAGCATCAATGAACGAACTAAGTTCTACGAGCCCTATGGAAAGCAGAACTACCTCTTCTTATCCAGAGTAAATCGGGCTGGTGAGAGCGGTATTTATACAGTATCGATTCGCTCTCGTGCCAAAGCTTCAGCGATTGTTGCCGTTGGAAGTAAAGAGATCCGTGGCGAAGTTATGCAAATAAGTGATGTTGCGAGCTCGTGTCCCAAGAAGATTAGCGATGAGATGGAGATTAGCGAGAAGCGCGCTAACCAACTAATTGGCTTGAGCGAACGCGCTGGCGAAGTCTGTGCCCTACTAAATGGTTGGGGTTATCGAGTTGTGCAACGAGATGGTGAGGATTTTGCCGTAACGATGGATTATCGCTCAAATCGAATCAATGTAAAGGTTAAGGCAGATAAAATTTTTGAAGTAACCGTTGGCTAAATGATTCGCTAATCAACTCTTGTAACATCAGCGCCGAGCGCTCTTAATTGTTCAGCAAACTTTGGATAACCGCGATCGACGTGATAAGCGCCCTCTACAAAAGTTATTCCATCAGCCACTAACCCAGCTAAGACAAGGCCTGCGCCGGCACGAATATCAGATGCGACGACTGGGGCTGATGAGAGGCGGGTAATCCCGGTTACGGAAGCATGGTGTCCATCGACTCGGATGTTTGCACCAAGGCGCAGCAACTCATTTACAAACATAAATCGCCCCTCAAAGACATTTTCAGTGACCAGGGCAGTTCCATCAGCTATCGAATTGAGCGTAATAGCAAAGGGTTGAAGGTCAGTTGGAAAACCGGGAAAGGGCAGGGTAGAGATATCGATCGAAGTGGGGCGGCGGGACATTTTTACTCGAAGGCCATCAGCCGTAGCGGTAACCACGGCGCCCGCAGCAACCAACTTATCTAGAGGTAACTCAAGATCACTTGGTCTGGCGCCATGAATTGCGATATCTCCCTGCGTTATCGCGGCGGCAAAAGCCCAAGTTCCAGTAACGATTCGATCGGGATAGCGGTGTGATCAACTGGGCGAAGCGCATCAACTCCGGTAATAGTTAACGTCGGCGTTCCTAGGCCTTCAATCTTTGCACCCATTGCATTTAAGAAATTACCGATATCAACTAAATCTGGTTCGCGCGCGGCATTTTCAAGAGTAGTTACACCTTTGGCCAGAACGGCAGCGGTCATTATGTTCTCTGTTGCGCCAACGCTGGGAAAATCTAATTCAATTCGCGCTCCTCGAAGTCCCTTTGGCGCGCTAGCAATAATGTAACCATGTTCGTTGTGTGTTTCGGCGCCTAACTCAATTAAGCCCCGAGTGTGAAAATCCAAACCACGTGAACCAATTGCATCACCACCAGGAAGGGCAACCTCAGCTCTTCCCAAGCGGGCAACAAGTGGACCGAGAACATTTATAGATGCTCGTAACTTTCTTACATATTGATAGTCAGCTCGGTGCGCTAATTTTTCAGGAACTGAAATCTCGATTTCACTCTTATCAACGCCGCGATTAATCGAACAACCAAGGCTCGTTAACAATTCGCCCATCATTGAAACATCTGCGATATCTGGAACATTGCGGAGCGTGTAGTTGCCAGGAGCCATCAAGGTCACGGCCATTAACTTCAAAATTGAATTCTTCGCCCCAGAGATTTTCACTTCACCGACTAGGGGAGAGCCGCCAACGATTTGGAAGCGATCTAGCGGAAACTCGCTCATTTCATCGCCTCGCTCTCTTGGCTGGTCACTTTCCGTAGGACGTTTCAATCCGAGTGGTCACATGTTAGTGAAACTAATAGGCTCACCCCATGGTCAACCTGACGCGGATTTACACAAAAACTGGCGATGATGGCACTACATCTCTTGGAGATATGAGCCGAACCTCTAAAAATGATCCGCGCCTTGAGGCGTACGCAACCGTTGATGAAGCAAATTCCTATATCGGCGTAGTCCTAACAGTTGCAAATCTCTCTGATGAAGTCCGCAAATTATTGGTCCGCGTCCAAAATGATCTCTTTGATGTCGGCGCAGACTTATGTACCCCAGTCGTGGATTCTCCTCAATATGAACCGCTCCGGGTTCTTGAGTCCCAAGTTTCATACCTAGAGGAACAGATAGATAAATACAACGCCGAACTCTCGCCACTCAAGTCATTTGTTCTACCTTCTGGTACCCCCGCATCGGCTCATCTTCATGTTGCTAGAACTGTGGTCCGTCGTGCGGAGCGACGTACTTGGCAAGCAATCCATGCATTTGGCGAGGGTGTAAATAAATTAACAGCTAAGTATTTGAATCGTCTTTCAGATTTACTCTTTGTTCTCGCAAGATTTGAGAATAAGAGTGAGGGCGATCAATTATGGGTTCCCGGCAAAAATCGCTAGCAAGAACCGCTAGCTTCTTAAAATTGCTTCCGCTGCCTTAACTTCTTCTTCGAAGACCATTACTCTCGGGCCACGCTTGGTCTGAGTTAGCGTTGCTTTAATCCCACTTGCCGCAAGTTTCTGACGGAGCATCTCGCCCTCGATATGGTTTCCAGGTCTAGCAACAACTCGAAGTAGTCCATACTCTTCGTCATCACCGACTCGAAGTGGTCGCGATACCACCGACTTACCACGAGCAAAGGCCCACTTAAGGAGTCCGATTAGAAGGAGCATGACGGCAAAGCCAGCTAGAGATTGAAAGAAAAGTTGGTTATTTACTCCGCCTAACATCACTTATCTCCCGCAGAAATCTTGTTATAAATATTTCCAGGTTTGGGGATATTAGTCTTCTCGCGATGGCAGATCACCCGAATATTTCCGACCGATACGCTTAGATCAACTGGCTCTTCACTTACTAAGAAAATAGTGCCCTGTTCGCGAGAATCCGTTCCCTTGGCGTAGGTAACTAGCGTTCCAATTCGATCTTTTGTGAGCGTACTTGCATTAACTTTTCGAAGCGTTGAATTTACCTCCCACCAAGTACAGCCCCGCTCTGCGGCCACAAAGACAGCGCCACAAGCGAACTCTTCGCATTGTTCCAAGAACTTCTGTAGAGATCTCTTTGCCGAGAGAAGACCAATTAATTCCTCGCTACTTGGAACCTTCGCAAATACGCCATCAATCTCTTTGAAACCTTTAGGTGGCCAAACTGGCTTGGGCGAGGTGGCCGGAATAGGTTTCTTCTTGGCCGCAGATGCGGTGAGGGAGTTGGGTAGTGCGGATAAAAGAAGTGCAATAGAGAGCGCGAGGATTCGAATACTTCGCTTCTGCATGGCTCAATCTTGCCCGAAATAGGTAAGAATCTCCCTGTGAGTCCCCGGAGAAATCATCCTAAGAAGCGTGGTTCAAATAAATCTAGCCAAAATAGGGGTGAAGATGAGCGTGATATCGCCGCTTCACACGAAACAATTGAAGAGCATGAAGAAGGAATCTATCGGGTTAGAAAAATCACTGGTTCAAGTTCCACGAAGCCATATCGCTGTCCGGGATGTGATCAATTGATCCGAATGGCTACGCCACATATCGTGGCCTGGATTGAGGGCGATGTCGATTCACGTAGACATTGGCACTCAGCTTGTTGGAATAAAAGAGAACATCGCCGTCCTAATGTTGAGCGGACGCGCAACGCCCCGCGTTACTAGCGAATTCGGCGTTTGTGTAACAACTTAACTAGTCTTACAAGAATTCGATCAGCGCGTTCGCTTCGTTCAAATGTAGTGAATTCAAGTGGAATCCGGAATCTACGCTTCACGACTGTCCTTGGATATGTGAATTCAAGAAGTCCTTCTGCGCCGTGAATTCTTCCGTAGCCGCTATCTTTCACCCCACCAAATGGAACAGCACCAATCGCTGCAAATGAAAAGGCTGAGTTAATCGAGACCATGCCACACTTGAGAAGGGATGCAATTCGCTTTCCGTTCTTCTTCGACCAGACTGCTGCGCCAAGTCCATAACTTGTGGAGTTCGCCAGATCTACCGCTTCATCCATATTAGAGACGGTATTTATTACTAGCGTTGGGCCGAAGGTCTCGTCGGTGACTGCAAGTGAATCCTCTGGAACATCAGCGAGGATTACCGGATCTACATAACCGCCTTTAATCGCATCTTTGCCACCCAATAGGAAGGTTCCACCTTTTGAGACCGCATCATCGATATGGCTCTTGATTACCTTTAATTGGGAGGGCATGGTTGCTGGCCCATACTTTGCACCATCACCAAATCCCGGCTTGATTTCCTTAGCAAGGGAAACAATCTCTGCTTTGAACTTATCTGCAACCTGGCGATGTACATAGACGCGTTCTGCGCCGATACAAGATTGACCAGCATTAGACATTGCATGCCAGAGCGTCATCTCTGCAGCCTTTGAAATATCGGCGTCCTTATCGATTAGTACAGCATCCTTACCGCCACATTCCAAAACGACTGGGGTCATGTTTACAGCACATGCTGCTGCAACTTTCTTCGCCGTCCTTGTCGAACCGGTAAAGGAAATCTTGTCGACCTTGCTCTCGGTAAGTGCAACACCGGTGGCTGGGTCGCCAGTAACTGTTGTGAAGATATCTTTGAAGGGAGCGATGCGCTTCCAACTCTCTTCCAGGAAAGCTCCAATTGCAGGGGTAAATTCACTTGGCTTAAAGACAACCGCGTTGCCAGCGGCTAACGCGTAAGCAATTGAGCCAACTGGTGTAAATATCGGATAGTTCCAGGGTCCGATTACACCTACAACTCCGAATGGAACGCGCTGAACTTGAGCGGCCATGTTGAACATTAATAATCCAGCCGGACGAGATTGTCGACCCAGTACACGTGGCGCAAATTTCCCAGCCCAGGCAATATGTTCGATTGCGAGTGCTACTTCTAGAGTTGCATCACTTAGCGGTTTGCCAGTTTCGCGATGAATTAATTCCGCTGCTTCTTTCATATCGCGGGTCAGAGTTGAGGCCCAATCACGGAGCACAACATTTCGCGCTCTAAAACTTAAATTAGCCCAGCGTTCAGCGGCAACTTTCGCGCGAGCCACCACATCTTCAACTTCACTCTTTGTGAAAACTGGAAATACGCCAACAACCTCACCTGTAGCAGGGTTTGTAGATTCGAAAGTAGCTGGGCTCTTTACTCGCACTGATCTGGGTTTGATGGCCATGGGCTAAGACTAAACTCTTCTGCGTGGGAGAACTCATCAGGCCAAGTACCGTGCTCCCAGCTCAACGGGAACCCATAACGATAATCACATCTGATGGGCTAAAACTAGTTGGCGAAGTTGCCTCCCCAATGAGCGGTGATAGAACCCGCGCAATTCTCTGTCTTCATCCCCTCCCAACGCATGGCGGGATGATGGATAGCCATATTTATAAGAAAGCAGCGAATCGATTACCAGCGCTCGCAGGTATTACGGTCGTCAGGTTTAACACTCGAGGAACTTCGAGTAGCCAAGGAAAGAGCGAAGGTGAATTTGGCGAGGGTGTAGCAGAGAAAGCAGATGTAATTGCAGCTATCAATTACTGCTTCGACCAATTGCAGATTAGCGAACTCTGGGTGATTGGTTGGTCCTTCGGCACAGATCTCGCGTTGCAACATGCAACTGACAAGAGAATCAAAGGCTTAATTCTTCTCTCACCTCCTCTAAGAACTACCACAGAAGAGCAATTGCAATCTTGGAGCAAGGATGGCCGACCCGTAATTGCGCTTGTTCCAGAGTTGGATGACTATCTAAAGCCAGATCAAGCTAGAACTAGATTTTCTGCCCTTAAGCAGTTAGAGCTAATAGCGGTGTCGGAAGCTAAGCATCTCTGGGTAGGCGAACCATTTGTCCATCGAGTTTTGAGCGAAATAGTTCGAATTGTTAACCCGACACAACTCCCGATTCCAACTGAATATTAAAGTCTAAGAATTATCAGTTTTAGGAAATACCACTTCATCCATAATCAAGAGGATCGCAGCCGCTATTGGAACAGCAAGTACGCCACCAACTAGACCAAGAAGTGATGTACCAAGTAAGGCTGCAACAATCGTGACAAGTCCTGGGATAGCGAGCGTGCGCTTCATAATGCGTGGCGTGATTAAGTAGTTTTCAATCTGTACATAGAGGGTATACAGAAGTAGCGCCAATAATCCTTTAGTTGGCGATTGAGTCAACGCGACCAAAGAGACGATAGTTCCACCAATAAAGTGGCCGACAAGTGGAATCAGCGCTACAAAAAGGATCAGCATTCCAAGGGCTGCGGCATAGGGGAGATCAAGCAGAATCCCTAGGAAGAATACGAAGACAGAGGCCAAGAATGCGATAAGAATTTGGCTTCCCACAAATGATCCAACTCGAGCGATTATGGCATCCCCAATTTTTGAAACTCGCTCGCGTCTTGATGCCGGAGCTAGACGGTAGAAAACTTTAGTTACTGAAGGAAGTGAATAGAGGAAGTAAAGAGTCAGAATCAAAACAGTAAGTGCAGAGAATGCTCCAGAGAGAACAGTCCTTCCTACCCCGAGTACGCCACCGAATGCTCCGGTTATAAGGGCGCCATCTGTGAACCAACTTTGGAATTTGTCTTCGAGAGTTTTGATTAAGCCGTACTCCTCATCAAGTGTGAGGAATGTTTTATTGTTACGGAGAGAATCAATTAGCTGTGGCGCGCCATCTACCAAATCATTTACTTGCGAGAAAACGGGTGGAATGACAACGAGCGCTGCAAGAACCACGAAGAGAAGAACAAGGATTACAACGGTGGTAACGGCAAGCGCACGTTTTGCGACTCGTTGTTCGATCGCAGAGACTGCCGGGTTAAGACCCATCGCTAAGAAAAGCGAAATTATGATGAGGATAAATACTTGGGTGGCGGATTGAAGAGCTTGTAAAAGTGCGAAAGCCACCAAAGCACCAGTTGTGGCAAGGAATCCAAAGTAGAAAGGGTGTTGAACGTTTAGCGGATCACCCTTAGCTCCAAAATCCTCATCCTTGGTAGGTATTTCGGGAGATTTATCACTTGATTTCTTAAAGACTCTCTTCATCCGCGCCATCGCATAAGTCTAGAGCCTGAAAGAATTACGACTATGTCGCCTCACAAGTCGCCCCACCTTTCAAATTTACGAATCACCGGCATTGGTGAGGAGATCGCGACGCTTGCTAACTTACCTTGGGCGACTCCTCTTGAGGATTGGCCGGAAGATCCAACCCTCGCGGCGCAGCGCGGTATCTCAAGACATGTAGTCCGGCTGGTTCGTTCTACTTCTGATCCCGAAAGTGAGATTTACGCAGTAAAAGAGACGGTGCCAGAGTTTGCTCATCGTGAGTATGAAGCGCTCCGTGAATTAGGGCATCGTGGCGCTCCTTCAGTTGCTCAAATCGCAGTCGTCGATGGTCGAACCTCAATCGATGGAAGCGAACTTCCATGTGCGATTGTCACTCGATTTCTTCCCTTTTCTTTGCCTTATCGAGTTCTACTTAGCGGAACTGTCACGCAACACGAAGTATTTAATATGGCAAATGCACTTGCTTACCTCTTAGTTCGTTTACACCTACTTGGATTCTGGTGGGGTGATTGCTCGCTATCAAATGCGCTCTTTCGCCGCGATGCCGAAGGGTTTGTCGCTTATTTGGTAGATGCGGAAACTGGCGAATTTCAAAAGCGGTTAAGCGATGGGCAACGCGAACATGATCTAGATATCGTTCGATTCAATGTTGCTGCTGAATTAGAAGATCTAAAACTTTCTGGCGTGCTCTTCCCTGGAATGGATCCGGTGCGTGCCAGCGAATCAGTCATCAAGCGTTATCGCAGAATTTGGAGCGCTCTAAGCGAGCCACAACTTCTCCCGGCAAATGATCGCCACGCTGTTGAGCGAGCTATGCGTTCGCTTCAAGATCTTGGCTTTGCAGTGGAAGAAGTAGATTTACAGGTCCAAGGTGATGCTGGAACTTTGAAATTTACACCGAAGCTGGTCGCGCCTAACTATCACTCCCATCGACTCAAAGAACTAATGGGTCTTGAAGTGGAAGAGTTACAAGCAAAGCGAATTCTCGCCTCATTTGATCGTTTCCGCTCGCGCGAGATTGGCAGGACCCCAGATAAACAGGAGGCAGCGCAACGTTGGCTCAAAGAGGTCTTTTTCAAAGTTGTGAACTCCGTCCCGGATTCAATGCGGGGTCGGATCGAAGATGCCCAGTTCTTTCATGAAGTTTTGGAGCATCGCTGGTACCTAGGGGAAAAAGTTGGACACGATGTTGGTCTTGAGCGCGCTACTGAAGACTACATCGCGGATGTTCTTCCCTTTAGATCTGATTCCGGCGCCTCGGTTAAGTCATAGAGCCTGAGAGATTTTGAGAGAATGCCCTCGTGAGCACGCCCCAACTACCTAAGAATTTTGGTCGAGCCTTTGACTTAAGCTCACTAACAAAACCAAAACCAGCCCCCGGTGCATCACAATCTAATTTCCTCTCAGCCACCGTAGAAAATTTCATGACTGACTTTGTTCAGGCATCGAAAGAACTTCCGGTTTTCTTAGTCGCTTACACCGATCGAGCGCCAACGACTGTGGAACTTCGAGATTTGATTGCAAAGCTTGCTAGCGAAGATAAAGGGAGTTGGAAATTTGGCGCCATTGATGTCGAGACCCAACCTCAATTAATCCAAGCCCTACGGATACAAAGTTTGCCTGCCGCGGTTGTCTTTATTGACGAACAGATGTTGCCACTACCCGAAGTGCCAACGCGCGAGGATCAATTACGCGCCCTAATTGCGCAAGTCTTCAAGATTGCCAAAGAGCGGGGTATGAAAGTAGAAGTTCCGGAGATTCCGGAACCAAAGATGGAGCCAGAAGAAGCGGCTGCAATATCAGCTCTCGAAAAGGGCGATTACTCCGGCGCCGCGATGGCTTACCGAAACTGGCTGCAGCGCCAACCAAATGAGCCGATGGCCAAACTTGGATTAGCTCAATGTGAATTAGCGCTGCGAATCTCAACGCTGGATTTCGAACGCACTATAAAGAGTGCAAATGAGAAACCTAATTCGATTCAAGACCAATTAATGGCCGCTGATGTAGAAGTAGCTACCGGTAGACATAAGAACGGTTTTGAGCGGTTATTGAGAGCAGTTCAAACTATGTCAGGTGATGATAAAAATAAAGCGAAAGAACATCTTCTTTTACTCTTTCAACTAGTTGACCCTAGTGATCCAGATGTAATCAAATCTAGACAAGCACTCGCGAGCGCCCTCTTCTGATGGCATCAGATCCGGGTAAGCCCATGCATAATCCAATCGAGGGCAGAGAGAGGCGTGACCTCCAAGCGATTTTCTTCCTCTTCGGCCTGGGCGTCATGTGCCTCGCGCCTCGCCTGCCTGACATTAAGGAGAACCTCGGTGTCTCAACAACAATCTTTGGCCTAGTAAATATAAGTGGCTCAATCGGCGCGCTATGCGCTCACTTAACAATGGGCCATATCGTCCATCGCCTCGGCGTCTTCAAAGTTTGTGTGACGAGCGCGGTAATGACTTACGTGACTATTGGAATCCTCATTGAACTTAAGAGCGCGCTCATCTACACAATCATCAACATCATATGTGGCTTTGCCTGGGCCTCGTATCACATCTCAATAAACGCCCAAGCGTTACATCGCCAAGCTGAAAGTGGTACCCAGGTTATTCCAATGCTTCATGGGCTATGGACTGCTGGCGCGGTCGCTACAGCCTTCATAGCACTTTT
>RGJX01000028.1 GCA_010023045.1 Actinomycetota bacterium
CTAGGAGATAAAAATGACAGATAACGTGAAGCCATCATCGCTGGCAGGTATAGCGGCGGGAAATGCGAATCGTGCGCCCGGAAAAAATGCGTTGGGCACTGGTCTTGAGGCCAGAGGTGTTCATGCCTGGTTCGGCAAGAACCATGCGCTTGCTGATGTTTCGCTCGACTTTGCTGCCGGAACAGTAACGGCGCTGATTGGACCGTCGGGCTGTGGAAAATCAACCTTTATTCGAACTTTGAATCGCATGCACGAGTTCATCCCAACTGCAGCGATGGCGGGAGAAGTTTTATTGGATGGTAAAGATATTTATGCATCAGGCGTTGATGTCACCAAGATCCGATTGAAAATTGGTATGGTTTTTCAGAAGCCAAACCCATTTCCTTCAATGACAATTGGCGAGAATGTTTTATCAGGTTTGAAACTTGCCCAGCTTAAGCAGAGTAACAAAGATGAGTTAATGGAAGAGTGTTTGATTCGCGCCGGACTTTGGAATGAGGTCAAGGATCGCCTAAGCGCTCATGGTGGATCTCTCTCCGGTGGACAACAACAGCGCCTCTGTATCGCTAGATCACTTGCAGTAAATCCTCAGGTTCTTTTAATGGATGAACCCTGCTCTGCGCTTGATCCAGGATCAACGCTGAGAATCGAAGAGACCATCCGTGAGCTCTCTGAGACGATGACAATTATTATCGTCACGCACAATATGCAGCAGGCTGCGCGTATCTCGGATTACACAGCATTCTTCTTGGCTGATGGTCACCCTGGAATGATGATCGAGACCGGACCTACAAGCCAAATCTTCTCGAATCCAAAGGATAAGCGAACCGAAAACTACGTAACTGGACGGTTCGGCTAAAACCAACTGTTCACCTTCTGTTTCCAATTAGTTCAGAAGGAGCATCCATCTTGTTACCTCCAATTTTCTAGGTTTACGCCACGTTCCCGCTTCAAAACCCAGATATAGAAAAGGAGACCAAATTGGTCCGCAAGACGCTCTCGAAAGTGGCGATTATCGCCGCTGTCTTTTCACTAATCGCAGCACCGGCCCACGCAGTAAATCTCGTAGGTGGTGGCGCAACATTCGCAAACCCAATTCTCGATGCCTGCAAAGCAGAATATGCGCGCTTCTCTGGCGACAGCTATGTATATAACTCACTTGGCTCTGGTGCCGGCCGTTCCGGTATTGACAAGGGCGACTATGACTTCGGTTGGTCAGATACTCCTCACACTGGCTCGACCGCGCCTGCCGGAATGATTCATCTCCCAGTTGTTGCAGCGCCCGTTGCAATTCTCTACAACATTCCGGGAATCAAAGGACAACTGCACCTATCTCCAACAACTCTTACCAAGATTTTCGCACGCGAAATCACCAAGTGGAACGATCCGCTAATCAAGGCTGATAATGCCCGTAACGTTAAGACACCAGTCTTTGAAACGGTTCGCACCAAAACCACTGTAGGTGGCCAAACAACTTTCACGAATATTGTCAAGAAGGATGCGAAAGGTAACCCAGTTGTTAAGCGTTATTCTCAGAAGCGCATTAACACAACCCTTCCAAATCTTGATATCGTAGTTATCTATCGTGCCGATTCCTCTGGAACATCTGGAATCCTTACCAACTATCTTCGTGCAGCTGTTCCATCAGTTTGGACTAAGAACGGTAACAACGCCTTCGATGCATCATTCCCAGGAAACATCAATGCTCCTGCGAATATCGGAAAGATCCAGAGCGCTCGCGGTTCCGAACTAGTCTCTGCTTTGGCAGCTAAGACTCCCGGCGCCATTACCTATGCGGAAAAAGATTACGCAACCAAGAACAATCTTGGATTCGCAAAACTTTACAATAACGCTGATGTCGCAGTAGACCCAGGTGCTGCGGGTACCTCAGCCTTCCTTGGCTCGGCGACCTTCAACGAGACAAATGGAACTTTGAACTTGGATTACGCAACCAAGAATCCAGTTGCCTATCTACTTGGTTCAACATCCTACGCACTTGTTTTGACTAACTATCCAAACAAGGAGAAGGCTGCGGCCGTCAAGAAGCTGATGACATTTGTTCTTGATGAATGCGCAAAGCGTTTCCCAGCAACAGAGTTCGCCGTTATTGATGGTGCACTCTATGACTTCAATAAGAGACTCATTGCTCGAATCGGTTAGTTGCTTTCGAGGGGGCAATTAACTAGATAACTTGTTTAGGGGCCGAAACTGAAAAAGTTTCGGCCCCTAAATCATTTTTCACTATTGAAATTGTAGAGTTCGCTCGTGCGCCTTGGGGTCCTTGATGTTGGTTCAAATACAGTCCATCTCCAGGTCGTAGATGCATTCTCCGGAGCTCGGCCAAATCCAACTAGTAACTTAAAAATTGATTTGCGGTTATCCGAATTTCTCAATTCAGAGGGAGATATCGAACCAGAAGGTATCAAGCAACTTAGGAGCGCAGTAAGGCAGTGCGTTGCAGAAGCTCGCAAGGTTAAATCTGAAGAGTTGCTTCCCTTTGCTACATCTGCGTTGCGTGAAGCGCGAAACGGTAGTGAGATCATCGCTGCATTGAATTCAGAATTTGAAATAGATCTTCAAGTTTTATCTGGCGAAGAAGAGGCACAGATTACTTTTCTAGCTGCGCGACGTTGGTATGGCTGGTCAAGTGGTCGACTACTAGTTGTAGATATTGGTGGCGGTTCGCTAGAGCTTGCGGTGGGAGTTAATGAATCTGCAGACATTGCTCTCTCCTTACCTTTGGGGGCTTCACGATTAACCAAGAGCCACTTAGAGGGTGATCCATTCACAAAGAAATCAATAAGAAATCTACGTGACTACATCGAGTCACAAATATCGGAGATACTTCCAGCAGTCCTGCAACATCAAGACACTGATCGGGCGATAGCCACGAGCAAGACTTTGAGGACATTAGCTAGGTTGACTGGGGATTGGGCCGGCGGGGATGGTCATAGATTAGAGATTGATGACCTGCGCAAGATTCTTCCCAAGCTCTCTGAAATGTCTCAAGAAGAACGTAGTGAGTTGCCAGGCGTATCTAAGTCTCGCGCAAGACAGATCGTTGCCGGAGCCTTTGTGGCCGAGTCGGTCATGCGGAGCCTGGATATCGATTATCTAGAGATCTGTCCCTGGGCGCTGCGCGAAGGAATAGTTTTGAAGTGGTTGGACTGGATTAGACAGTAACCGGTGCCGGTAAGTGATCTACCGCGATCACTTCCTTATCGATGTGGTGAACTATCCAAGCCTCGCCGGGTTTAAGTGCGGCTTCTGAGACTTCAAAGCCTTGGCGAGAATACTTTTCTGCTAAGTACTTGGGAAGAATTGGGTTATGGCCGCAAACAAGAGTGGTATGGCTATTTTCTAATAGGCGATCAATGTATTTAAGAGTTCGTGCTGGACTTCTTTCGAATACATACTCGGTCAGAGAATCAGTGAAGAAATAGTCGAGGGAAAGCGCTCGCGCAAGCGGATTTATAGTTTCATAACATCTCACTGCACTTGAAGAATGGATTTCTTTAATTGCAAAAGGCGAAAGCGAACTAATTAGCCGTTTCGCTTGTTGTTCTCCGAGAGCCGACAATGGCCTGTCCAGGTCCTCGTTCTGCCACTCTTCCCTCGCGATTGCCTTGGCATGTCGGAGCAGGATAATAATTTTTGAATCTAAGTCGGTCGCCAAGAAAGAATTGAGAATTTGGATATCGCTCTCATGGTTTAGTCGATCTCGGGCTAGTGTAGGTTCAACCCAAAGAACTTGATCAACCTCTGTAGGATTTGGACTTCCGGTTTCCTGAAGGAATTTCGCGCTCCAATATTTGACTCGTTTTACTCCTTCAGTAGTCTGGTAAGAAACTTCGCCTAGATAGTTGTGAAGTCGCACATCAAAACCAGTTTCTTCAAGGGTCTCTCGGTGAGCACATGCTGTTGCACTTTCGATTCCTTCGAGCTTTCCTTTAGGAAAACTCCAATCGTCATACTTTGGTCTATGTACTAGCGCAAGAAGAACTTGCCCAGATTCATCGCGGCGCCAAGGCACCGTGCCGGCTGCTGAAATCTCAACATCAGACATGGCGTACACGACTCATCAAAATCGTATGGAGATCTTCGAGTCTTCCCTCCTCGCTATTCACAATTCTTCTCCACTCTCCGTTTTGGCCCATGAACCAGTGGACTATCCCGGGATCTGCGTACAAATTGAGTATTCCATCTAATTCAGCCTTGTGGTCTTCTGCTTCTATTCGAACTAAGGCCTCAATTCGACGATTCAAGTTTCGATCCATCAAGTCTGCGCTACCGATCCAATACTCATCATTGCCCGCGTTGTGAAAATGAAAGATTCGAGAGTGTTCAAGGTACCTTCCTAGGAATGAGCGCACCACTATGTTCTCCGACTTTCCAGGAATCCCCGGTTTTATGGAACAAATTCCCCTAACATTTGATTCGACTTTTACTCCAGCGATAGAAGCCTCGTAGAGAGCGTCAACAAATTCTTCATCGAGTAGGGCATTTAGCTTTAATCTGATTCTCGCGACTTTCCCTGATTTGGCATTTTGGATTTCGCGATCAATTCGTTCTAGTAAACCTTTGCGTAGGCCATTAGGAGCCACCAAGAGTCTTTCGAAATTCTCTTCGCGGACAAATCCGGAGAGTTGATTAAAGAGTCGAGAGAGGTCTTCACATAATCTTGCATCGGAACTCAAGAGACCGAAGTCTTCATAGAGTCGGGCGGTTTTAGGATTGTAATTACCAGTTCCAACATGACAGTAGCGTTGTAGATGTCCATTCTCTTTACGAACAACGAGGGAGAGTTTGGCATGAGTTTTCAATCCCATTAGCCCATATACAACGTGGACTCCAGCTTCCTCAAGTTTGCGCGCCCAACGAACATTTGCCAATTCATCAAAACGCGCTCTAATTTCAATCACCGCAAGAACCTGCTTGCCAGCGGCAGCCGCTTCAAGGAGCGCCTCAATTATCGGCGAATCGCCAGAAGTTCTATACAGGGTCTGTTTAATAGCCAGGACATTTGGATCAGTTGCTGCTGTCTCTAGAAAGCGGACAACTGTTGAAGAGAAGGAGTGGTAGGGGTGATGCAAGAGAACTTCACCCTGTTTCAAAGCGTGGAAGAATTCGTTGGCCTCAGCCTCTTCAAGCTCGGGAAATGGAGCCGGTAAGACGCCTCGAAAAGGTGGAAACTTCAGCTCCGGGCGTTCGAGATCTGCAATGAAATTAAGTCCAGTGAAATCCAGCGGACCTCGGTTTTTAAATACTTCTCGGTTAGTTATCTCAAGTTCGGCTACAAGTCGTTCCAATAACTCCGGCTTGATGTCATCTTCTACCTCCAGCCTAACTGGAGGTCCGAATTTTCTCCGCTGTAACTCTTGCTCCATAGTCTCTAGCAAGTTATCACTCTCATCTTCTTCGAGATCCAAGTCCTCATTTCGTGTCAATCGGAAGGCGTAGTAGTCCTCAATCATCATTCCCGGAAAGAGCTCTTCAAGATGTGCGGCAATGACTTCTTCAAGGGCGATAAATCGGGTATTGACTTGGTTATTTGTAACAACAAACCTCGGTAGAGTGTTGGGAACCTTAACTCGCGCAAAAAACTCTTCTTGAGATTCAGGATTTCTCACAAGAACTGCGAGACTTACTGAAAGCCCTGAGATATATGGAAAAGGTCTTGATGGATCGACGGCAAGTGGGGTAAGAACCGGAAAAATTGAGGTATCGAAGAGCTGTTTTATGTAGTCGCGCTCTGAAACGGTGAGATCGTGCCATCGAATTATATGAATGTCTCGTTGCGCCAACTCGTGTAACAGAGTGGAGTGCCAGAGTTCATTTTGGCGCTTTACCAGTACCTTTGACTTTTCCAATATTGCTTCAAATAGTTGTGTGGCGGTATAACCTGAAAAATTTACTGAATTTAAACCCGATTCAACCTTTAACTTTACCGAGGCCGCTCTTATCATGAAGAAGTCATCGAGATTAGATGAGACTATGGCCATAAATCGGACTCGTTCCAAAAGGGGTAGCGAGTTGTCTTCGGCTAGTTCCAAGACTCGATTATTGAAGTCCAGCCAACTCAATTCACGATCTAAATAAGTGGAATGATCAACGTGAACTAGTGGACGCATACGAGGGTAATAGTTGTCTCATTAGATGAACATGGAGTTAACTAAAAGTAGGTTAACTATGAATGGGCCGTAGCCACTCAAAGTTGATTGCTCTATGCCTGTTTGCCATTCGTTTACTAAGGCTCTAAGAGAAGTTAACTTACCCTTCCTACCTTCGCCGAGTGAAGAGACCTGCTGTAATCATGATTACTAGCAACGGTGTTGGCGCTGGACATTTGATTAGGGCAAGCGCGATTGCACGTCGCCTAAAAGAAGATGCTCGTCCGATCATTCTTTCGATGGCTTATTCCGTAGTTGAAGTTTCTACCGCCCTTGGCATCGAATCTGAATTTGTTCCTGGGCGCGATAAGGGATTAATGGGGCGCCGTAAATGGGATGAGTATCTACGTGATCGAATCTGTGCATTGATTGACGAGACTGATGCAAAGGTAGTTACTTTTGATGGCGTAGTTCCCTATCCGGGAATCCTGGCCGCCAAGTTTCGTCGACCGGGAGTTAGTTTTATCTGGATAAGAAGAGGAATGTGGCAAAAGAAGCCACAAGGTATTGCGTTATCGCTGCAATCGAAACTTATGGACTACGTAATTGAACCTGGTGATGTTGCTAGAGAGTATGACAATGGACCAACGAGAGATCGCCTCGAAGCAGTATTGACTTCTCCAGTTTCTCTTTACGACCCAGAGAAATCCCTCTCAAAGCAGGAGGCTCGTAAGAAACTCGGCCTGAGCCAGGAGAAGTCATCAGTACTCGTGCAATTAGGCGTAGGGGAGCGAGATCTTGATGATCGAGTAAGTGCAGTTTTGAGGGGATTGTCCAAATGGCCCAATGTGGAGATTGTGATGACCAAAGAACCGAGAAGTCATAAGGGCGAACCGCTAGTTCCGCGGGGCGTTGAAGTGAAAGTGATTCGTCACTTCCCGTTGGCAGATGTCATTCATGCTTTCGATGCAATTGTCTGTGCCGCTGGGTACAACTCAGTCCATGAAGTGATTCCAGCCAAGATACCGACTCTGCTGATAGCTAATAATCGTGGCACTGATGATCAGGTTGCTCGCGCGAAGTGGTGCGAAGATTATGAGCTGACCCTTTATGCCGATAGTGAATCGCTCTCCGAAATCGAGGTAAAGGCGCGCGATTTAATGAACCATGATACGAAATTGAAATTGACTCAAATGTGTCAAAGAATTCCTAAATTTGAGGGCGATAGAGAGATTGCATCCATGATCAAAATGCTTTCAAATGAGAATGTCTCGTCTCTAATATTTAAAAGAATGCGCTACCAGCGCTTCTTGGCGCAATCAGCTATCGAGAGGGGCATTGGGTATGCAATTAGGAGATTTGCAAATTCACTTCTTAGATTTGCGGCAATTGTTTATCGGACCATCTTTCCTCATAAGCGAGAAATAAGCCCAGAAACTGAGGTAGTTTTCTCGCAATCTCAGAATATTGATTTCTGTAGCCCGCTAATCAAGGGCAGCCGAAGATTTGAACATATGCTTTTCGGCTCTAGTGACTCATATCGTCAATCTAGAGAGAACATTGCTTTACAAGCTTATCGAATTGATCGGACAGCGATCGTCTATGAAGAAGCCAGTGGAACCGAGGGATCAATCTCTCTTAGCTCTGCGACTATTCGGAAATAACTCTCGTTGAACTTTGCCATATCGGCAACTTCATTCTTCCATCTGCCTTGCCTGACCTTCTCTGGGCTTACCTCTGAATCAAAATAGAGCTGAAGTTTTGGCTCCCTAGGTAGATTGAGAAAAGCTAAGACTCGCGTCAGAGTTTCATCTCTATTGTTTAGAGCGAGTTCTTCCAAAGAAATCGTTAGGACTCTATCTTTAAGCAACGCGGTGTTAGTCAAAATGCGAGTCATTCTATTCCGATACCAGTCAAGACCATCTTCATAGGTGCTTGGGCCCCACGGTTCACGGATGACTGAGGCAATCACGTCGCGACCATCTCGCACCATATGTATGAAGTGAGCACCGGGAAGAAAATCAGCCAAATCGAGTGCACGAAACAAGTTAACGGGTGTCGTATCAATCCAGAAGAGCTTTCCACTACGCAGTTTTTGGGAGTCTATAAAGGCTCTGAGAAATTTACCTGGAGCAGTACTTTTTTCTTGCTTCCAATCTCGCTTAAGTGAGATGTAGAGATCTTCGAGTTCTTCGCGCTCGATACCTTGAATTAAGCCAGCCACCTCACCAACCTTGGGTTCTCGTTCCCACCAATCGTGAAATAGTCGCTGTCGGAATCTCTCTAGATGTAATCGATCGTTGACCATTAACTTCCTATACCTGCCGACTTTTCGCCCGAGGTGTAAATCCAATAACCCGTTTCCGGAGGTGAGCATTTTTATCTCTGAGGGCCTAGAAAGTCCTATTTGTGAATGACGGGATAACAGCTTTCCGATGATAGTTGTACCACTCCGTCCGGTACCGCCCGAGAGGATTACGTCGGAGAAATTGGTACCGATTTCAGGCATGCCTTCGAGTTTACATACCTAACCTGGGACTTCCATTTCTTCGGCTCTAATTTGTTTAACAGACTTAGAAATTTAACCGAGGATTAACCAACTATCTCCGATGATGCGCCCATGAGAAAACTTCGCCTTGATACCACGATTCTTGCCTTAGCTTTTTCCGTTCTGATGTTGGTTGGAATTACGGTTCCAGCCAAGAGCAACACGGAGCCTTTTGCTATTACCGAGCTGGGTCGAATTATTAGCGGTGATGGCGAAGGCGGAGCTGAGATTCCCGCTTACCACGCGGGTAGCAAGCGGCTCTTCTCGACAAATGGCGTCCGCAATACCGTAGACGTTTACGATCTAAGTGACCCAGCAAAGCCAGTTCGAATTAATCGAGTCGAGTTAAAGAGTTATGGTTCTGATGTCACGAGCGTTGCGGCGGGCAGAGATGTGATTGTCGCTGCGGTCCATCGAGCAGAAACCTTTGCAGCCAACGGAACTCCAAGTACTCCTACCGGCGTTCTCGTTGTAATGGATGTAAATGGGAAAGTTCTCGCGGCTCCAGATCTTGGAGGAGTGTTGCCAGACGCAGTCACCTTTACACCATCAGGTACCACGGCTCTTGTTGCGATTGAAGGTCAACCAGTTTGTGCTAAAGATGATCCAGCTACCACCGCAAATGAATCAACGGATTACACCAAAGCTCAAGACCCACTGGGTGGAGTTTCCATCGTTGACTTGAGCAACCCTGCAACTCCGGTAGTTCGTTTTGTGAGCTTTAAAGGTCTAACCGTCGGTGATTTGCGTGCAAAAGGCCTTGCCCTTTCAAGTGTTGTAAATGATGCCGCAAAAGATTTGGAACCAGAATACATCGTTGCATTAGATGAGCTGAAGGCATATGTAACCATCCAGGAAGCAAATGGTCTCGGCGTTCTCGATATCGAAAGCGGTTCCTGGATAGAGGTACGACGAGCATTCGAATCCAAGTTATCAACTACTCCAATCGACACTAGCGATAGAGATACAGGTAAAGGACCTCGGTCTTACAAGAATGTGGTTGGTCCAAGTCAGCCAGATGCGATTGCCGGATTTAAAATTGGATCCGGACATTACTTAGTAACCGCTAACGAGGGAGATGCTCGAGAGTACTCGTGCCTCAACGATGATCTTCGCGGCTCCTCCTTGAAAGTAGATTCACGACGATTTCCTGATTGGAAAACGTGGAGCGGAAATGCCGAGTTGGGCCGTGCCAAAGTAAATCCAAATGCCGGAGATCGTGATGGAGATGGCGATATAGACACGATTCATTTGAGAGGCTCACGCTCCATGACCATTTACCGAAATGGACAAGTAATTTGGGATAGCGGCAAACTTCTCGAAGAGACACAGATTGCAGCATTTGGCGTAGCAAATATCAATGGTGGCCACTCTCTCTCCGCAGACAAGAGCACTGTTAACTACACCGCCCAAGACCGTTCGGATGATAAAGGTGGCGAGCCAGAAGGTGTCGCAGTTGGAATGGTAGGGAGCTCCAGAATTGCAGTCCTAGGACTCGAGCGAATGAGCGCTCTAGTCGTATTTGATATTTCAATTCCAAGAGAGCCGAAGTTAGTGAAGTGGATCCAAATGCTTCCAACGACGCCTACACCAGCTTCTCAGGCAACGGCATGGTCACCTGAGGGAGTGATTTTTGTTCCAGCTGAAAAATCACCAAATGGTAAGCCGCTATTTATAACAAGTTATGAATTGAGTGGCTCACTTACTATTCACCAGATAACCGCTGGAAGCTAGAGGTATTCCTCTCTGTTATTTGTAGAGTGGCGGAGCTCTAATTAGTTTGGAGTTACGCCTCCCCACTTAGATTTCAAGTGTTCATCCAGATTTTTCTTGGCATTAGACCTGACCACCCGAAGAGTTTTGTTCTTCGCTGGTTGGGTTCACAATCCTGCCGGTAACAGCGAATAACTCATTGCCGCTT